>JAEZEN010000073.1 GCA_023433185.1 Pseudomonadota bacterium
CCGCTTCCCCGGCGCGGGCGCGGGGCTCCGGCGCGATCGGCTCCGGCTCGGTCGCCGCGGGGGCGGCGGCGTCCGCGGCACGCCGGCGGTGGAAGGCGCGCCAGCTCAGCGGCAGCGATGCCAGGTAGGCCAGCGTCAGCACCGTCATCGTCTGCCACGGGAAGCTGAGCAGAAAGGCGACGACGAGCACCACCACCACGAAGAGCGGCAGCACGAGGTCGCGCCGGATGCGGCGTCCGAGGAGCTTCGACGACCAGGTGGGCACCAGGCTCACCATGAGGATCGCCACGGCGAGCGTGTAGATGAGGACGACCGGCGCCGTGAGCACGCCGTGCGGCACGCCCATGAACTCGACATAGACCGGCAGGAACACGACCATGGCGGCCGCGGGCGCCGGAACGCCGACGAAATAGCCGGCCTGCCACTCGGGCTTGGCGGGGTCGTGCAGGGCGACGTTGAACCGGGCCAGCCGCAGGGCCGCGCAGATCGCGAAGATCAGGGCCGCAATCCAGCCGACGGAGCCGGTCTCGTCGAGCGTCCACACATAGAGCAGAATGCCCGGCGCGACGCCGAAATTGACGAAATCGGCGAGGGAATCGAGTTCGGCCCCGAACCGCGAAGCGGACTTGAGAAAGCGTGCCACCTGACCGTCGAGGCCGTCGAGCACGGCCGCGATGGCGACCAGGGCAATCGCCCAGTCGTAGCGCATCTCGATGCTCATGCGGATGGAGGTCAGCCCGGCGCAGAGCGACAGGAGCGTGACCAGGCTCGGCAGGACCGCCCGGATCGGGATCGGCCGGAGCTGGCGGAGCTGACGGATCCGGCGGCGCCGCGGCGGCACCTCCTCGTCGGGATCGAAAGGCTGGAAGATCGACATCGCGCCGCCGTCAAACACGCTCCGCTCGTGGAGCGAATTTGACATTCAGGGGCCACCCCATGCAAGGTTTGCCTTCCAGCGTCAAACTCGAAACCTCCACTAGAAACAGATAGTTGCCAGTGATCCCTTGAATCATGCATTCGCTAGGCGCCTGGACGCAAGGGGAGCGAATGCCGGAGTCGGACCGCTAGTCCACCCGGACCTGCCGCACCACTTCGCTGCCGCCGAAACGGGCCAGGACCGTTTCCCCGGCGATTGCCGTCTGCCCCTCGGCACAGACGACGCGCGCGGTCGTCGGCAGCCATACGTCGAGGCGGGAGCCGAAGCGGATCATGCCGATCCGCTCGCCCTGCGAGAGCGTGTCGCCTTCGGCGACGAAGCAGAGGATGCGGCGCGCGACGAGGCCCGCGATCTGGACCACGCCGACCGGACCGTGCGGGCTCTCGATGACGAGTCCGTTGCGCTCGTTGTCCTCGCTCGCCTTGTCCAGTTCGGCATTGATGAACTTGCCGGGCCGGTAGGCGATACGGGCGATTCGGCCCTGGACCGGCGCCCGGTTCACGTGGCAGTCGAAGACGTTCATGAACACCGATATGCGTCGGCGCGGCTCTGGCCCGAGCCCGAGTTCCTGCGGCGGGGTACCCAGCACGACCGCCGACACGCTGCCGTCGGCAGGACTGATCACCAGATCGGGGTCGATCGGGGTGATCCGCGGCGGATCGCGGAAGAAATAGGCGCACCACGCGGCGAGAATGGCCGCGATCCAGAACAGTGGCTGCCAGAGGAAAAGCCCGACGAGCGCGACGACCAGCGCGGCGGCGATGAACGGCGCGCCCTCGCGCCGGATCGGCACCAGGGTCGCGCGGATGGAATGAAGAACTGACATGGGCGTCTACTTAAGCTACCGGCGCGCCAATGGACAGGTGTCGGTTTCGCGACGCCGGCGCGACTATCGGCCGAGAATGCCCCCCAGCACGCTGCGGAGAATCCGTCCGCCGCTCGGGCCTCCGATGGCCTTGCCCAGTTCGCCCGCCGCGGTGCGCGTCGCCGCGCGCGTCGCCCGCTGCGTGGGGGTGAGCCGCCGGCCCCGCCCGGCCCCGGTCCCGAAGATGTCGTCGATCATCCCGCCGAGCCCACCACCGGACGTCGGCTGCGGCTGCGGCGCGGGCGCCCGCGGGCCGTCCTGCGTCCCACCGCCGACCTGGCGCTCCTCGACCCGGCGGTTCAGCATCTCGAAGGCGGAATCGCGGTCGAGCGGCGTATCGTAGATGTGGCCGACGGGGCTTCCGGCCATGACGGCGGCGCGCTCCTCGGGGCTGATCGTACCCATCCGCGACGACGGCGGCCGGACCAGCGTCCGCTGCACGATCGACGGCGCGCCCTTGTCCTCCAGCGTCGAGACCAGGGCCTCGCCGGTGCCGAGCTCGGTGATCGCCTCGAAGGTGGAGAACTCAGGATTGGCGCGGAAGGTATCGGCCGCGGCCTTCACCGCGCGTGTGTCGCGGGGCGTGAACGCCCGGAGCGCGTGCTGGACGCGATTGCCGATCTGGGCGAGGACGATGTCCGGCACGTCGAGGGGGTTCTGGGAGACGAAGTAGACGCCGACGCCCTTCGAGCGGACGAGCCGGACGACCAGTTCGATCTTCTCGAGGAGCGCCTTGGGGGCATCGTTGAAGAGGAGATGCGCCTCGTCGAAGAAGAAGACGAGCTTCGGCTTCT
Source organism: Pseudomonadota bacterium (assembly GCA_023433185.1). Next base: position 2,597 of record JAEZEN010000073.1, read on the forward strand.
CCGGGTCTCCGATCTCCGGCAGTTCGTCGAACAGCTCGGAGAGCAACCACAACAGGAACGTCGCATAGAGCCGCGGCGACTGCATCAGCGTATCGGCCGCTAGCACGTTGACGATGCCGCGCCCGTCGGGCGCGGTCCGCATCAGGTCGGTGATCTTGAGCGCCGGCTCGCCGAAGAACGATTCACCGCCCTGCTGCTCGATCATCAGGAGTGCGCGCTGGACCGCGCCGACGCTCGCCCGGGAGACGTTGCCGTAGCGCACCGTCAGTTCGCTCGCCTTGCCCGCGACGTAGGCGAGCAGCGCCTGGAGGTCCTTGAGGTCGAGGAGGAGAAGGCCCTCCTCGTCGGCGACCCGGAAGGCGACGTTGAGCACGCCCTCCTGGGTGTCGTTCAGGCCGAGGAGGCGCGAGAGGAGAAGCGGGCCCATCTCGCTCACCGTCGCCCGGATGGGGTGGCCCTGCCGGCCGAAGAGGTCCCAGAAGACGACGGGAAAGGCCTCGAAGCGGTAGTCCTCGGTGAAGCCGATCGCCGCGGCGCGCTTGGCGAGGAAGTCCTTGGGCTCCCCCCGCATCGACAGGCCGGCGACATCGCCCTTCACGTCGGCGCAGAATACCGGGACGCCGGCGGCGGAGAACCCTTCGGCGAGAATCTGCAGCGTCACCGTCTTTCCGGTGCCTGTCGCGCCCGTGACCAGCCCGTGGCGGTTGGCAAAGGGCAACCGCAGGTATTCCGGCTTGCCGCTGGCGCCGATGAAGACGTTGCCCGGTTCCATCAGCGTCATCCCTGCCGGCTCCTCCTTGCGTTGCTCCGTCACGGACACTACGCCCTCCATCGCCAACGGCAACCGTTGCCTCTGCCATGGGCGTGTTCGCCGACCAGTCTGGAATCGTTCGATAATATTTCCGTGATGCCACCCTGCGGCGCTTGTCATGCGCCGTCGCGGCCTGCGAGCATGCCGACCGCGCGCATTTTCGCGAGGCAGGGAGATCATTCCTTATGAAGCGCTTGTTTTCGTTCGGCTTTGCAGCGATCGCAGCGGCGGCGGTCGCCGGCTTTGCGGTCGCTGCCGAGGACTATCAGGAGCAGCGTGAGGCGCTGATGAAGGACAACGGCGCGCAGGCGACGATCGGCGGCAGGATGGCCCAGGGGGCCACGCCCTTCGACGCTGCCGCCGCGAAGGCGGCGATGGAGAAGCTTGCCGCCAATGCCGCCGCGACCCCGGCGCTGTTCCCGCCGGGCAGCGAGGGCGGCGACGCGCTCCCCGCGATCTGGGAGAACTTCGCGGATTTCGAGGCCAAGGCCGCGGCCATGGAGGCGGCGGCGACGGCCGCGG
>JAEZEN010000112.1 GCA_023433185.1 Pseudomonadota bacterium
CAAGTTCGGCGCCAGGCGCGACACGACCATGGACGAGATCAACAAGGCGGTCAGTGATGCCGCCGCCGCCGGCCGCCTCAAGGGCATCCTCGGTGTCACCGCCGAGCCGCTGGTCTCGTCGGACTTCAACCACGACCCGCGCTCGTCGATCTTCGCGCTCGACCAGACGAAGGTGATCGGGGGCAGCTTCGTCCGCGTCGTCTCCTGGTATGACAATGAGTGGGGCTTCTCCAACCGCATGGCCGACACCGCCGTCGCCATGGGCAAGCTGATCTGAGGCCCGTCTTGAACGACGCCATCCTGGCGTCGTGACGGCGGCCGCTGCGTGCTCCGGGGCCCGCGCCTTTGCGCGGACGCCCCGGCATGAGGGAGATGAAGTCCTCCGGATCGGGACCGGCGATGGAGAGAGGCGGGCCATGAGCTTCCATCCTCCGCGAGACCTCACCGCCCGCTGGCGTCCTGCCGGCGGGGACGGCCTCGAGCATCTCGACCTCCGGCCCGACGACGGAACCATCGTCGCGGACAGCGTGGTGATCGGCGGCCGCGGCGGGGTCCCCTATGGCGTCCGCTACCGCCTGGTATGCGGCGCGGACTGGGCGACCCGCAGACTCGATCTCGAGACCACCGACGGCCGGAGCCTCCATCTCCGCTCCGACGGGGACGGCGGCTGGACCGACGGCGAAGGCTGGCCAATCCCCCACCTCGACGGCTGCATCGACGTCGACCTCGCCGGCTCGCCCTTCACCAACACGCTGCCCATCCGGCGCGCCGCGGAGCTTGAGGGCGGCGGTGCGGCGGTCGAATTCCGCATGGTCTACATCCCGTTCGACACCTTCCGGCCGACGGTCGACGAGCAGCGCTACCAGTGCCTCGAACCCGGCCGGCTCTATCGCTACGAGGCGGTCGACCGCTCGTTCGCCGCCGACCTGCCGGTCGACGAGGACGGACTGGTCACCGACTATCCCGGGCTGTTCACGCGCATCCAGATCTGAGGTCCGACGCCATGACCGCATTCCGCACGCTCGACCAGGCCGACGTGAAGGGCAAGCGCGTGCTTGTCCGGGTCGACCTCAACGTTCCCGTCGCCGACGGTAAGGTGACCGACGACACCCGCATCCGCGCCGCCGCGCCGACCATCGAGGAGATCGCCGGCAAGGGCGGCAGGGTCATCCTGCTCGCCCATTTCGGCCGCCCCAAGGGCGGGCCCGAGGCGGCGTTCTCGCTCCGCCAGGTGGTGCCCGCGCTGTCCGCGGTCATCGGCCGCCCCGTCGCCTTTGCCGGGGACTGCATCGGCGAGACGGCCGCCGCCGCGGTCGCGGCGATGCAGGACGGCGACGTGCTGCTGCTGGAGAACACGCGCTTCCACAAGGCCGAGGAGAAGAACGATCCGGACTTCGTCGCCGGCCTCGCCGCCCTCGGCGACCTCTATGTCAATGACGCCTTCTCGGCGGCGCACCGGGCGCATGCCTCCACCGAAGGCATCGCCCACAAACTCCCCGCCTATGCCGGACGCTCGATGCAGGGCGAGATCGAGGCGCTGGAGTCGGCGCTCGCCAGCCCCAAGCGCCCGGTCGTCGCGGTGGTCGGCGGGGCCAAGGTCTCTTCCAAGATCGACGTGCTCGAAAACCTCGTCGGCAAGGTCGACGCCCTCGTCGTCGGCGGCGGCATGGCCAACACCTTCCTCCTCGCCAAGGGGATCGCGGTCGGCAAGTCGCTCGCCGAGGCCGACCTCGTCGAGACGGCGCGGAAGATCATGGCGGCTGCCGACAAGGCCGGCTCGACCATCGTCCTGCCGGTCGACGTGGTGGTGGCGAAGGAGCTGAAGGCCGGCGCGGAATCGCAGGTGGTGCCGGTCGATGCCGTGCCCGCCGACGCGATGATCCTCGACGTCGGCCCGAAGTCGGTCGAGATCGTCAACGGCTGGATCGACAGGGCGGCGACGCTGGTCTGGAACGGACCGCTCGGTGCCTTCGAGATCGCTCCCTTCGACAAGGCCACGGTTGCCGCCGCTCGCCATGCCGCGGGCCGGAAGGGGCAGCTGCTCTCGGTCGCCGGCGGCGGCGACACGGTGGCGGCGCTCAACCAGGCCGGCGCGGCGGAGGGCTTCAGCTTCATCTCGACCGCCGGCGGCGCCTTCCTCGAGTGGCTCGAGGGCAAGGCGCTCCCCGGCGTCGAAGTGCTGCGGGTGAGATAGGCGCCGCGAACCGGCCCGAGGGCATCTGAACCTCAGGCCGCGAGGCATGGAAATGCCCGGCCCGTGACGCTATAGACACGCCCACATCGAAAAAACCCACGCGGGAGGACGGACGACATGGCCGAGAGAATCGAGGACATCGCCCAGGCAATGGTCGCCAGGGGCAAGGGCATCCTGGCCGCAGACGAGAGCAACGCCACCATCACCAAGCGCTTCGACGCCCTCGGCATCCCCTCGAGCGAAGACAATCGCCGCGACTATCGCGAGATGCTGTTCCGCAGCGAGGCCATGAAGTCGGCGATCTCCGGCGTCATCCTTTATGACGAGACGATCCGCCAGAAGGCCAAGGACGGGACGCCGCTGGTCGATCTCATCAAGGCGGTCGGCGCGGTTCCCGGCATCAAGGTCGATACGGGTGCGAAGGACCTCGCCCTGTCGCCGGGCGAGAAGATCACCGAGGGCCTCGACGGCCTCCGCGAGCGCCTCAAGGAATACCATGCCCTCGGCGCGCGCTTCGCCAAGTGGCGCGCGGTGATCGATGTCGGCCCGATGATGCCGACCTGGAACTGCATCCATGCCAATGCCCAGGCGCTCGCCCGCTACGCCGCCCTCTGCCAGGAGGCCGGGATCGTGCCGATCGTCGAGCCGGAGGTGATGATGGACGGCCCGGTCGCCGACCACGACATCGAGACCTGCTACGGCGCCACCGAGTGGATCCTCAAGACCGTGTTCCAGGAGCTCTACGCGGCCCATGTCGTGCTCGAGGGCATCGTGCTCAAGCCGAACATGGTGGTGCCGGGCAGGAAGTGCGCCAACCAGGCGTCGCCTGCCGAGGTCGCGGCGATGACCGTGCGCGTCCTCAAGCAGTGCGTGCCCGCCTCGGTGGCCGGCATCGCCTTCCTTTCCGGCGGCCAGAGCAACGAGGCCGCGACCGAGCACCTCAGCCTGATCAACCAGATCGGCGGCCTGCCCTGGCCGGTCACCTTCTCCTACGGCCGCGCGCTCCAGGCCGCATCGCTCGAGGCATGGGGCGGGAAGCCGGAAAACGTCGCCGCCGCCCAGCGTGCCTTCAACCACCGGGCCGAGATGAACAGCCTCGCCGCCACCGGAGCCTGGAAGCCGGAGCTTGAGAAAAAGGCCGCCTGACGTCCTGCAAATGCCCGAATTCGTTGTATGTTCGGGGCGATGAAGGGGTAGGCAGGCGATCCTGGCCGCCGCTCTTCGCGTGAGGCCGTGGCCGGCCGGGAGGTCGGCCGCGGGTAAGGGATGCCCGAAGCAGTTGTGCCGCGTAGTCGCCTTTGCCTGGTGACGCCGCACGATATCGACCCGGAGCGCCTTGTGCGGCTTGTCGACGAGGCCCTCGCCGGCGGCGATGTCGCGTCGCTGATCATCGACGCCGACGGGGATCGCCTGCAGGGCCTTGCCGAAGCGCTGGTGCCGGGCGCCCAGGCGCGCGGCGTCGCCGCGCTCGTGCGGAACGACACCCGCGTGGCCGGCCGCGCCAGGGCCGACGGCGTCCACATCGACAGCGGGCTGGCCGATCTCGCCGCCGCCGTCGAGAAGTTCCGGCCGAAGCTGATTGTCGGTGCAGGCGGCCCGCGCACCCGCCACGATGCCATGACCACCGGCGAGGCCAACCCCGACTACCTGTTCTTCGGACGCCTCGACGGCGACACCGACGACGACATCTTCCCGAAGGCCCTCGGTCTGGCCGCCTGGTGGTCGTCGGTCTTCGTCATTCCGGCCATGGTGATGGGCGGCCGGAGCATCGCCTCGGTCGAGCAGGCCGGGCGCGAGGGCATCGAGTTCGTCGCCCTCCGCCATGCCGTCTTCGACGATCCCCGGGGACCGGGCGCGGCGGTCGAGGATGCCAACCGGCGCCTTGCGCGGATCGCGGAGGCAGCAGCGTGAGGCGCATCGCCATCGGGCTCGCGGCCCTCGGGCTGAGCGTCACCGCCGGCGCGGCGCAGATCGTGCTCACCCCCGACAGTGCGCCGGCGCCCCCGCCGGCCGCTGCGCCGCTCGAGGCTCCGGCGCCGCTGGTCGAGACCTTTGCCGCCCCGGCCGCGGCCTCGGTGCCCGCCCCGCGGCTGCGGCCCGACGTCCCGCCGGACG
>JAEZEN010000116.1 GCA_023433185.1 Pseudomonadota bacterium
CCACCGCCGCGGTCGAGGCGTCGCCACCCGCGCAGCAGGCTGCCACCGAGCCGGTCGCGGTGCCGGTATCGGTCGAGGCCGAGGCCGAGGCCGCGGACTGACATCCGCCCTTCCGGTGACGCCCCCCAGCGACAGCCACCGCGGCCCGCGACGCCGGTGACGGCGACGACCGGACCCGCAAGGACGATCCTCGCCCTCGATGGCGGCGGGGTGCGGGGCATCTTCTCGATCGCCATCCTCGAGCGGATCGAGGCTCTCCATGCCCGTGCCGCCGGGGCGCCGGTGCGGCTGGCCGATCGCATGGACCTCGTCGGCGGAACCTCGACCGGCGCGATCATCGCCACCGGCGTCGCGCTCGGCCTGTCCGCGGCCCGGCTCAGGCAGATGTATCTCGAACTCGCGCCGCGCGTCTTCCGGCGGCCGAAGCTCCGCCTGGCGCTCGTCCATGCCCTGTTCGACGCGAGCGCCCTCCGCCGCGAGATCGAGGCGGTGGTCGGCAATCGCCGGCTCGATACGCCGGACCTCGCCACGGGACTCGCGATCATCACCAAGCGCCTCGACACCGGCGGCGCGTGGATCGTCTCCAACAACCCGCGCGCCCGGTACTGGGAGGACCATCCCGGCGGCCGCTACATCGGCAACCGTCAATACCGCATCGCCGACCTGATCCGGGCTTCGGCGGCGGCGCCCTATTTCTTCGAGCCGCAGGAGATCCCGATCGTCAGGGGCAAGCCGCCGGGGCTTTTCGTCGATGGCGGAATCACGCCCCACAACAATCCCGCGCTCGCGCTCCTGCAACTCGCCACGATCCCGGCCTATGGCTACGCTTGGCCGGCGGGGGTCGACCGGCTCCGCATCCTGTCGGTCGGCACCGGGACCTATCGCGACCGGATGAGCCTCGACACGGCGCGGCGCGCACCGGCCGCCCAGCTCGGCATCGCCGCGCTCGCCAGCATGGTCAGCGATTCGAGCAGCCAAGTGCTGACCATGCTCCACATGCTCGGCCGGACGCACACGCCGTGGAGCCTCAATTCGGAGATCGGCGACATGGGCGGCTTCACGCTGGCGCCGGAGCCGCTCTTCACCTTCGAGCGCTACGATGCCCGCCTCGAGCGCGACTGGCTGAAACGCGAGCTTGGCATCGTCGTCGGGCCTGCGGAGGTCGCGGCCCTCACCCGCCTCGACAACATCGACGCGATCCCGCTCGCCTACGAGATCGGCACGGCGGTGGCAGAACGGATGGTGAAGCCGGAGCATCTCGGGCTGCCGGCCGACATGCCGTCCCAGCGGTCCGGCGGCACCCCGGTCGACGGTGCGGCCGAGTGCGGTTCGGAATCGAAGGATCCCTAACCGAATGTGCCGAGGTTCCGCGTCTCGGTGGCGAAGCGCCAGTGGGCCACGTCGCCCAGCATCGCATCGGCGAGGGCCGCCGCCCGGGCCCGGAGGACGACGAGTTCGGCGGGGTCCGCCGCGAGTGCCGCACCGAGGCCGGCGAGCGCTTCCGCCATCCGCCTCGACCGCATCGCCGTGCCCTCGAAATCGCCGATGGCGCGGATGCCGAAGCTCGCCGTGCCGAACACCGGGAGGCCGGCGGTGAGGCCGATCAGCACCGCGTTCCAGCCACCGGGCAGGTCGATGCCGGCGATCTGCAGTCCGATGTCGAGCGAGACGAAGCCGAGCGTGATGATGAACGACAGCCGCCCGAAGCTGCCCAGCCGCTGCTCGATCGCGTGCATCAGTTCCGCCGACTGGGCGTGGTAGGCACGCTGGTTCTCGACAAGGTCGGCGAGCGTTTCCCGGATGGTGCCGAGGCGCGCGGCGTCCAGTTCGCCCGACCAGAGCCCAAGCGCGCGGAGGCAGGCCCGCGCGTACCATCCGGTCCAGGCCGGCTCGGTTCCGGAGGCATCGTTGCGGATCTGGCCGAGCAGCCAGGATGCCACGGCCGCGCGCATGCGCTCCGCCGTCTCGCGCGTCTCGCGCCAGCGACCGTGCCAGTTGCGGCGCGCGGCCACGGCCGTATTGAGAAGGATGACGAGGACGATGGCGAGTTGGAGGACCGCCAGCCCCCAGGTGGTCCAGCCGAAGATCTCGCCGCCGACCAGGGCGACGACCCCGATGATCACCGCCACCGCGGCCAGCATGAACCGGGCGACATAGGAGCCGCGGAAGATCTGGGCGTAGCGCACCGCCGTCGCATCGGCGAAGCCGTATGCGGCCGCGTAGGCGGCGAGGGCGGGTGCCACCGTCGCCGGGGGCGTGGCGCCGGCGGTGACGACGCGTTCGAGATCGGCGGCGATGGCCTGCGGCGGCGCGGGCTCGATGTCGCTTCGACGTATCCGCCTGAGCCCGAACATGGCGAGCATGACGGGCACTTCGAGCCGCCAGTTGTAGCGCTGGGACCGCTCCGCCAGGTAGCGGGCGAGCCGCTGACGCTCGCCGGCGTCGTCGGGCGGGCGGACGATCCGGTCGACGACCTCGGGGATCGCATCGGCAGCGGGGGCGGAGGCGAGGTGGTCGAGGTCGAGTCCAGCGACGGGATGCGCCGCGAGGCCCGACCAGAGCACCGCCGGCGGCGCCACGCCACGGGCATCGACATGGACGATGGGCAGCCCCATGGCCGCGGCGCGCTCGAGGAGGTCGGTGGTGCCGCCCTTGCCGGCCGACGGCCCGCCGTCCCAGACGGAGAGGATGATGTCGGCGTTGTCGAGAATGACCGTGCCCACGGTGTCATAGGCGCCCGGCGTCGCATCGCGCTGCCCGGGCAGCACCAGGACCCGCCCGGCGGCGGCGATCAGCCGTCGGTACTCCTCCCGAGAGGCTGCGTCGGCAAAGTCCGACTCGTAGTCGGCGACGGGGAACGGCAGGGCGACCGAAAGGTCGAAGCCCGCTCCGGGAGCGAGCAGGGCGGCATAGCGGTCGGCGCCCTCGGCGAGCGCGGAGAGCAGGACGGGCCGCGCCGGTATCTCGGCGAAGACGGCGGCGTGCCGGTCGCGGGCGGCACGGCAGGCGGCGGCGATGGCGGCGAGCACGGCGGCGATGTCGGCATCGATGCGGGCGCGGGCGCCGTCGGGGATACGGTTCGGCCGGTGCCCGATCACGCCGACTGTGATGGCGAGCGGCGGGCGGGCAGGGGAAGACATCATGGGCGAAATCGCCGCTTGCGAACGCATTCCGTTCCTCGCCGGCGCGCAGACCGGCCGGCCCTTGCCATACGCAGCGCCGGCGGCTTTGTCGAGGCGCGCGCTGCCCGGCCACGCCTTGACTCGATGCGGTTCCCGCCGGAGGCTCCGCCCTCCGGGAAGCGGCGCTGAGCTCCCGAGACCAATCCACGGGGAGGACCATGGACCAGCTCTACGATCCCGAGGCCCTGCGTGACTTCGCGCGTGGCGTTCTCGCCAAGGTCGGCACGCCCGCCGAGCCGGCCGCCGCGGTCGCATCCGGGCTCGTGGAGGCCGATCTCTACGGCCATGTCACGCACGGCCTCGCGCTGCTTGCCGACTACGTCGCCGCCCTCGAGGACGGCACGATGGCGAAGGACGGCAGGCCGGAGGTGATCGCCGATGCCGGCGCCGCCGCGACCTGGGACGCCCGCCGCCTGCCCGGCGTGTGGACGACGATGCTCGCGGTCGACGATGCCGTGGCGCGCGCCGCCGAGTTCGGCATCGGCGCGGTGGCCATCCGCCGGAGCCACCACATAGCCTGCCTCGCCGCCTTCCTCGAGGCGCCGGCCCGCGCCGGCAACCTCGTCCTCGTCTTCTCGTCCGACCCCGCCGCCGCCCATGTCGCGCCTTTTGGCGGCCTCGAGCCGATGATGACGCCGGACCCGGTGGCCGCCGGCATCCCCGCGAACCCGGACCCCATCGTCATCGACGTGTCGATGTCGATCACCACGGCCGGCATGGCCGGCCGGCTCCGCGCCACCGGCGGGCGCTTCCCGGGCAATGGCTGATGGATGCCGAGGGCGCCCTGACCGACGATCCCTGGGCGGTGAAGAACGGGGGCACGATCCTTCCCATCGGCGGGCTCGACCACGGCCACAAGGGCTTCGGCCTGGCGCTGCTCGTCGAGGCGCTGACCCAGGGGCTTTCAGGCCACGGGCGCGCCGACGGCGAGACCGGCTGGGGCGCGGGCGTGCTCGTCCTCGCCTTCGCGCCTTCCCGCTTTGCCGGCGCCGATGCCTTCCTGCGGCAGACGACGTGGCTCGCCGACGCCGCCCGCCGCAACCGGCCGCGCGACCCGGAGA
>JAEZEN010000140.1 GCA_023433185.1 Pseudomonadota bacterium
GACGAACGTCGCGGACGACAGCGGCGCGGTGGCAGTCTTCCCGGCGCCGAAGCGCGGCGACCAGCGCGCCGGCGTGGCGGAGAGCGCCAGGCGCCCCGCGTCCATGTCGGCGACGACGGCGACCGCATACCACTCGCGGGTGTCGAGCGGGACATCGAGGGCGGCCGAAGCCTCGCCAGCCCGGCAGACGAGGCGGCCGTCGGACGCGAGGAACAGGCCGAGCCCCGCGGCGCCGTCGTGCCAGGAGACGATCCCCTGCTCCCCGGGCCCGGGAAGCGTCGGCCAGATCGAGACCATGAGGACGACCCGCCGGTGGCCGGCCAGGAGATCGCCCAGCGGGGCCACACCACAGGAGCCCTTGCGGATGGTGCGGGGCGCGCCGTCGTGGCCGCCGTCCAGCGGCGAGGCGACTTCGGTCTCCCGGAAACCCGGGCCGCGCGGGCTCTCGTCGCCGTGGCGGAGGCGGACGAGCTGCGCGTCGTAGCGGCCGGCCGTGCAGTGGACGTGGAAGACGATCTCCTCACCCGGTCGCACGCTCCAGCGGTCGCTGTAGCCGGTCAGTTCCATGCCTCCCCCTTCCCTCGAGCGCGGCAGGCGTATCCAGGCGCCGAACGCGCCGCAGGCGTTCGGAGGACCGTGCGCATCGCCGTCGGTGCGCGTCGCGGTCGCTTGAACGTTACACGACGTTCGTTCGGCCCTGAAATCATGTCAAGGTCGGCGATGACGCCCTCACTGCGTCATCAGGCTGTCGCAAGGCGAGCTTCGACGGCGCGGGCCCGGCGGACTCCGCCTTGACACCGCCCGGTGCCATTGCTGTAACGTTTCATCTTCTCCAGCGGAGTGGATTGCCGTGGCCCTGTCCGACGATCTGATGAAGACGCTCTATACCGCCGTCCTGTCCGACGTGATGGACGGGCTGGGCCATCCCAACCAGGCCTGCCGGCCGTTCATGCGCCCCCTCGACGACAGCCTCGTCTTCCACGGCCGGGCGCGCACCGGGCTCTATGCCAATGCCTATTCCGTGCTCGACGGCGAGAATCCCTACGAGCTCGAGATCAGGCTGATCGACGATCTCAAGCCCGGCGATGTCCCCGTCTTCGCCTGCGACGGCCCCACCGACCGCATGGCCCCGTGGGGCGAGCTGCTCACCACCGCGGCCATGGCGCGCGGCGCGGTCGGCTGCGTGACCGACGGCCTCGTCCGCGACGTGCGGCACATCCGGGAATTGAAGTTTCCGGTCTATCACGGCGGCATCGGGCCGCTCGACAGCCGCGGACGCTGCAAGATGGTCGAGATGGACCGCCCCATCGCGTGCGGCGGCGTCGCGGTCCGGACCGGCGACATCGTCTTCGGCGACGTCGACGGGCTGGTCTTCGTGCCCCAGGCGATCGCCGACGAAGTCTTCTCCCGCGCCCTCGACAAGGTCCACGCCGAGAACCACACCCGGGACGAGCTGCGTGCCGGCAAGCTCCTGTCGGAAGTCTACGAGAAGTACGGGGTGCTCTGAGCGGCGGTGGAGCCGATGATGCAGGCGAACCGCGCCGACGACCAGACGGGACACGCCGGGGCTTCAGGCGGGGCTCTCCGCTTCGCGGTCGATACCGGCGGCACCTTCACCGACCTGATCGTCTCCGGCGCCGACGGCAGCCTCGCCATGCACAAGGCCTCGACGACGCCGTCGGACCCGGTGGCGGGGGTGCTCGACGTCATGCGCATCGCCGCCGAGGCGGCGGGCCTCACCCTCGCCGACTATCTCGGCCGCGGCGAGGTGCTGGTCCACGGCACCACGCACGCGATCAACGCGATCGTCACCGGTCGCACGGCGCGGACCGCCTTCCTCACCACCGCCGGCCATCCCGACACGCTGGTCTTCCGCGAGGGCGGCCGGCAGGACGCCTTCAACTTCACCGTCCCCTACCCCGCCCCGTTCATTCCGAAGGCGCTGACCTTCGAGGTCGAGGAGCGGATCACCGCGAGCGGGACCGTTCACCGCGGCGTCGACGAGGCCGAGGTCGTCGCGGTCCTCGGCCGGCTGGCGGCAGCGAAGGTCGAGGCGGTCGCGGTCTGCTTCCTGTGGTCGATCGTCAACCCCGCGCATGAACTGGCCGTCGGCCGGCTCATCGAACGTCACCTGCCCGGCGTCCCCTTCACGCTCTCGCACCGGCTCAACCCGTCGATCCGCGAATACCGGCGCGCGATGTCGACAGCGCTCGACGCGGCGCTCAAGCCGATCATGACCGCCTACATGAGCGGCCTCGACCGCCGGCTGCGCGCGGCGGGCTTCGGCGGCCGCCTGCTCGTCGTCACCTCCCAGGGCGGCGTGATGGACGCCGGCGACGTCGCCGCGGCCCCGGTCCACCTCATCAATTCCGGGCCGAGCATGGGACCGGTCGGAGCGCGGGCCTACAGCCCCGACGGCGAAAGCCGGACGCTCATCGTCGGCGACACCGGCGGCACGACCTTCGACGTCTCCCTCGTCCGCCAGGGGCGCATCCCGCGCACCCGCGAGACCTGGCTCGGCAAGCCGCTGTCGAGCCACATGACCGGCATGCCGTCGGTCGACACCAAGAGCATCGGCGCCGGCGGCGGCTCGATCGCCTGGGTCGATCCCGGCGGGCTCCTTCATGTCGGGCCGATCAGCGCGGGTGCCGTGCCGGGGCCGGTCGCCTACGGACGCGGCGGCACGCGGCCGACCGTGACCGACGCGTCCGTGACGCTGGGCCATATCGACCCCGACCACTTCCTCGGCGGTCGCATGCGCCTCGACCGCGACGCCGCGCGCGAGGCGATCCGCCGCGAGGTCGCCGAGCCGCTCGGGCTGAGCATCGAGGAAGCCGCAGCCGCGATCCTCGAGCTCGCGACCGAGCACATGGTCCAGGCGATCCGCGACATCACCGTCAACCAGGGCATCGACCCCTCCGGCGCCGCCTTCGTCGCCGGCGGCGGGGCCGCCGGGCTCAACTGCGTCGCGATCGGCCGCCGCCTCGGCTGCGCCGAGGTGCTGGTGCCGGAGACCGGGGCGGCGCTTGCCGCGGCCGGCGCGCTGGTGTCCGACCTCGCCGCCCACCATCAGGCGATGTTCTATGCCCGCGGCACCGCCTTCGCCGCCGACGGCGTCAACGCCGTGCTCGCCGGGCTCGAGGACCGCTGCCGCGCGTTTCTCGACAAGGCCGGCCCCGACGCGCTGCTCGTCGGCATCGACTGGACGACGGAGGCCCGCTACCTCGACCAGGCGTGGGAGATCGAGGTGCCGCTGCGGACGAGCCGCTTCGCCGGGCCCGACGATCTCGCGACGCTCGTCGCCGACTTCCACGACACGCACGAGGAGATCTTCGCGGTCAGCGACCCCGGCGCCGAGATCGAGATGATCGGCTGGAACGCCACCATCCGCTGCCGCATCGGCTCGCCCGCCCCGGGCCGTCTCGACGCCGTGGACACTGCTGCCATCGCACCGGCCCGACGCGTCTATTTCGGCGCGACAGGGTGGGTGGACGCGCCGGTCCACCGCTTCGAGACGCTGCCGGCCGGCGCGGAGGTCCCCGGCCCGGCGATCGTCGAATCGAGCTTCACGTCGGTCGTCGTCGATCCCGGCGCCCGGGCACGGCGCGACGACGGCGGCGCGCTGATCATCGCGGTCCGGTGAACGGGAGGATGACGACCATGACCCAGAACACCATGACCGGAGTCCAGCTCGCCCTCCTCACCGCCCGCTTCGAAGGCATCGCCCGCAAGATGGCCAACACGCTCCAGCGCACCGGCCGCTCGGGCATCCTGACCATCGCCCGCGATTTCTCCTGCGTCATCCTCACGGCGAAGCACGAATTGCTCACCGCCTCCGACAGCCTGCCGATCCACGTGCTGCGCGGGCCGGAGGTGATGGCCCGGACGATGACCGACAACCACCCGGTGCTCCGCCGCGGCGACGCCTTCCTCCACAACTCGCCGTACCACGGCTGCACGCACCCGGCCGACCACAGCATCCTCGTGCCGGTGATCGACGACGACGGCGTCCATCGCTTCACCGTGCTCGCCAAGGGCCACCAGGCGGACTGCGGCAACGCCCTGCCGACGACCTATATGGGCGCGGCGAAGGACGTCTATGCCGAGGGCGCGCTGATCTTCCCGGCCGTCCGGATCCAGTCCGGCTACCGGCACGAGATGGACATCGTCCGCATGTGCCGGATGCGGATCCGCGTGCCGGACCAGTGGTGGGGAGACTACCTCGCCACCCTCGGCTCGGCGCGGGTCGGCGAGCGCGAGGTGCTGGCGCTCGGCCGGGAGATCGGCTGGGAGACGCTCGAGGCCTATGTCGGGCAGTGGTTCGACTACAGCGAGGAGCGCATGAAGGAGGTCATCCGCGCCATCCCGCGCGGCCGCCTCACCCGCTCCGCCCGCCACGACCCGTTCCCCGGCACGCCCGAGGATGGCGTCGAGATCAAGGTGACGGTCGAGGTCGACCCCGAGGCGGCGACGATCGCGGTCGACCTCACCGACAATCCCGACTGCATGGAGAACGGCATCAACCTCTCCGAGGGCTGCGCCCGCTCGGCGCCGATGGTCGGCATCTTCAACTCGATCGACCACACGGTCCCGAAGAACGAAGGCAGCTTCCGCCGCATCACGGTGCATCTTCGCGAGAACTGCTGCGTCGGCATCCCGCGCCACCCGACGTCATGCTCGGTGGCGACGACCAATCTCGCCGACCGCGTGGCGAACCCGGTGCAGGGCATCCTCGCCGAGCTCGCCGACGGCCTCGGCATGGCGGAGGCCGGTGCCTGCATCCCGCCCTCCTCCGGCGTCGTGTCGGGCGTCCATGACGGCCATCCCTTCGTCAACGAGGTCTATCTCGGCTGCACCGGTGGCGCCGGCACGCCGACCACCGACGGCTGGCTGACCATCATGCATGTCGGCAATGCCGGCATGTGCTACCAGGACTCGATCGAGATCGACGAACTGCGCCACCCGATCTTCGTGCATGCCCGCCGGCTGATGCCCGACACCGAAGGTGCCGGCCGGACGCGCGGCGCACTCTCGGCCTACTCGGAGTTCTCCCCCCTCGATTGCGCGATGACCGTCGCCTATGTCAGCGACGGCAACCGGAACCCGGCGCGCGGCGTCCGCGGCGGCCTCGCCGGCGGCGCCTCCTCGCAGTTCCTCAAGCGCGCCGACGGTTCCCTCGAGCCGGTGCCGGGCTGCGCCGAGGTGCTGGTCGCCCCGGGCGAGGCCATGGTGTCGATCAGTTGCGGCGGCGGCGGCTACGGCCCCCCGCACGAGCGCGGCGTCGAACGCGTCCTCGACGATCTCCGCGAGGGGTGGATCAGCCGCGAGCGGGCGGAATCGGTCTACGGCGTCGCCGTCACCGACGACCTCGTCCTGGACGCGGCCCGCACGGCGGTCCTCCGCGGCGGCCCTTGAGGCCGGCCGGCTCACGCCCGCGCCTCGATCGCGGGCGAATGATGGTATACTGAGGAAAAGTCAGCCGCCCCCGTCGGAAGGGCTGGTCGAACGGACCAGAGGAGAAGAACGATGGTCGACGATGCCCTCTATGGGAAAGAGGATTCGCGCGGCAACTGGGCGCCGAACAAGCCGGTGAGCTACGGCCCGGCCTTCGCGTGGCCGCCCCAGCCGAAGGCGCTGCTCAAATGGTTCTTCGGGTTCCCCGGCTACCTGCTGCCGTGGAACGTCCTCTACGCCGTCGCCGCCATCCTGATCTGGATGTTCCTGACGCCCTCGCTCGAGACAATGAAGACCTTCTCGCTCGGCTGGGTCGCCCTCATCCTCCTCCGCAATCTCGGACTGGCGATTGCCGTCTACGGCGCCTGGCACCTCTGGCTCTATGTCTGGCGGAAGCAGGGCACGGCCTTCAAGTACAACCGGCAATGGCCCAAGGAGCAGTCGGCAGCCTTCACCTTCGGCAACCAGACCCGGGACAACATGTTCCACACGCTCGCGAGCGGCGTGCCGATCTGGACCGCCTACGAGGTGCTGCTGCTCTGGGCCTATGCCAACGGCATCGCGCCGTTCATCACCTTCGAGGCGCACCCGGTGTGGTTCATCGCCGTGTTCTTCCTCGTCCCCTTCATCCACGAGGTCGGGTTCTACTTCGCCCACCGGCTGATGCACTGGCCGCCGCTCTACCGCGTCGCCCATGCCCTCCACCACCGCAACATCAATCCCGGCCCCTGGTCGGGGCTGTCGATGCACCCGATCGAGCACGTCGTCTACTTCTCGACGATCCTCCTGTTCTTTCTCATCCCGTCGCATCCGATCCACATGATCAACCTCGCCTCGCGGCTCGGCGTGGCCCCGGCACAGGGCCACACCGGCTTCGACCGGGTGGTGACGGGCGACGCGAAGAGCATGGATACCTCCTACTACGCCCACTACCTCCACCATAAGTACTTCGAGGTGAACTACTCGGACGGCATGGTGCCGCTCGACAAATGGTTCGGCTCGTTCCACGACGGCACGCCCGAAGCCCACGAAGCGATGAAGGCCCGGCGTCTCCGGCGCGGCGTCTGACCGCCCGGGCCCACCGCCTCACCCCGCCGAGGCCTCCGCCGCCCGGCGGCGGCTGATCTCCCGGACCGCCTGGTGCTGGCTGAGATGCACCTTGCCCGACAGATGGGCGAGGAAGCGGGAGCGCTCGAGCCTGTCCATCACCGGCCCCTTCACCTCCGAGAGATGCAGGCGGACCCCCATGTCGGCGAGCCGGTGCTGAATGGTCTCGAGGCTCTCGAGCGCCGACATGTCGATGGCGTTCACCGCCGAGCACATCAGGACCACGTCGGTGAGCCCCGGATTGGCGGCGACCTGCTTGGTCAGCAGATCCTCTAGGTAGCGGGCATTGGCGAAATAGAGGCTCTCGTCGACGCGGATCGAGAGCACGCCGGGAACGGTCTCGACCGCGTGGCGCTTGACGTTCCGGTAGTGCTCGGTGCCCGGCACCTGGCCGACGACCGCCGCGTGCGGGCGGGACGAGCGGTGCAGGAAGATGAGGATCGAGGCGGCGACGCCGAGCGAGATGCCGACCTCGACGCCGAGGAGCAGCGTGGCGACGAGGGTGATCGCCACCGCCGCGAAATCGGCCTTGGAGTAGTCCCAGGCGCGCCGCAGGATCGAGAAGTCGACCAGCGTCAGCACTGCGATCACGATCGTCGCGGCGAGCGTCGCCTTGGGCAGGACGGCGAGGAACGGCGTGAGGAGAAGGGTCGCCGCGGCGATGCCGATGGCGGTGAAGGCGCCGGCCGCCGGCGTCGCCGCCCCGGCGTCGAAGTTCACCACCGACCGCGCGAATCCGCCGGTGACCGGATAGCCGCCGCCCACCGCGGCCGCGAGATTCGCCACGCCGAGGCCGACCAGTTCCTGGTTGGGATTGATGCGCTCGCGGCGCTTGGCGGCCAGTGTCTGCGCCACGGAGATCGACTCGACGAAGCCGACGACCGAGATGATCAGCGCCGGCACGAGGAGGGCCTGGATGGTCCCGAAGCCGAAGCTCGGCAGGGACAGCATGGGGAGCCCCTGCGGCACGTGGCCGACGAGCGCCACGCCCCGCGCGCCGAGGTCCCAGACCACCGAGGCGGCCATCGTCAGGAACACGACAAGCACCGGGCCGGCCCTCACGGCGACGCCGGCGACAGCGCCCGGCACGCCGACCCAGACGAGAAGCGGCTTCAGATAGCGGCGGATCGAGAAGAGGAGGACGAGCGACGCTGCACCCACCGCCACGGTGTACCAGTTGACGTCGTCGATATTGGCCACGATCGAGGCGATGAGATCGGGCATCGTATGGCCCGCGGTGGCGATGCCAAGGAGGCCACCGACCTGGCTGGTGGCGATGATGATGCCCGAGGCGGTGATGAAGCCCGAGATCACTGGATGCGACAGGAAGTTGGCGATGAACCCGAGCCGGAACAGCCCCATGAGGACGAGCATGGCGCCGGAGAGCGCCGCCAGCACGATCGCGGCGCTGACATAGTCGGCCGTGCCGGTCTCGGCGAGGCGGCCGATCGCCGTCGCCGTCATCAGCGACACGACGGCGACCGGGCCGACGGCCAGGGCGGTGGACGTGCCGAAGATCGCATAGGCGACGAGCGGCAGGATCGAGGCGTAGAGGCCGACTTCCGGCGGCAGCCCGGCGAGGAGCGCATAGGCGAGCGACTGGGGGATCAGCATGATCGTGACGATCACGGCGGCCAGCAGGTCGCTGCTCAGCGCGTGGCGATCGTAGCGGCGCCCCCAGTCGAGGATCGGAATATAGGCCTTCAGGGACATCCGCCTTCGTACCCCTCGGCTGGCCCCACCCGGAGGCGTCAGCGCGCCAGCGTCTGGTAAAGGCTCACGGCCCGTGCCCCGGAGCGGCAATAGGCGACCACCGGCTTCGGCATCTGCGCCCAGGCCTCCCGGAAGCGGATGACGTCGCCCTCGCGGAGGCCACCCGAGACGGGAATGTGGATGGCCTTGAGGCCCGCCGCCTCGGCGGCGCGCGCCACCTCGGTGAAGCTCGGCTGGCCAGGCTCCTCGCCATCCGGACGGGCGCAGAGGATGGCGTGGAAGCCGGCATCGGCCAGCGCCTGCACCTCCCCCGGCGCGATCTGGCCGGCAACGGAGAACTGATCGTCGATCCTGCGGATGGTCATCTTGGCTGCCCCGGACTTGAAGGGAGGGAGGACATGGTCAGAGGCCGTTGACCGGCACCTTGAGGAAGGTCTTGCCGCTCTCGTCCTTGGGCGGCAGCTGTCCGGCGCGCATGTTGACCTGGAGCGACGGGATGATGAGCTTCGGCATGTCGAGGGTTCTGTCGCGGGCTTCGCGCATCTCGACGAACGCGTCCTCGCCGATGCCCTTGCCGACGTGGATGTTGTGGTCGATCTCGTCGCCCACCGTGGACTCCCACTGGATGTCGCGGCCGTTCGGACCGTAGTCGTGGCACATGAAGAGCCGGGTCTCGCGCGGCAGGGCGAGAACGCGCTGGATCGAGCGGTAGAGGGTGCGGGCGTCGCCGCCGGGGAAATCGGCACGGGCCGACCCACCGTCGGGCATGAACAACGTGTCACCGACGAAGGCGGCATCGCCGATCACATGGGTCATGCAGGCCGGCGTGTGCCCGGGCGTGTGCATGACATGGGCGGTCATGCCGCCGATCGAATAGCTGTCACCGTCCTTGAACAGGCGGTCGAACTGCGAGCCGTCGCGCTGGAACTCGGTGCCCTCGTTGAAGACCTTGCCGAAGGTCTCCTGGACGATGGTGATGTTCTCGCCGATGCCGAGCTTCCCGCCGAGCTTCGCCTGGAGGTAGGGCGCCGCCGACAGGTGGTCGGCGTGGACGTGGGTCTCGATCAGCCACTGGACCTCGAGGCCCTTCTCCTTGACGAAATCGATGATCCGGTCGGCCCCGTCGGTGGTGATGCGGCCGGCCGCATAGTCGATGTCCATCACGGAATCGACGATGGCGCAGGCGTCGGAGCCCGGATCCTTCACAACGTAGCTGATGGTGTTGGTCGGCGCGTCGAAGAAGGCGGTGACCTCGGGCTTGACCGAGAGATCGGGGGTGAAGGGCAGCGCGGTCATCGGACTGTTCCTTTCGTCTGTCAGGCGTTCTGGACGGCGCGCTGCTCGCGCGCCATCCGTACCAAGCGGGCCAGGAAGATGCCGGCGAGCATCGACCCGACGAAGATCCATGCCGAGGGCTCCCGGAGCCCGAGCGCGGGGATGGAACCACCCGGGCAGAAACCCGTGATCCCCCAGCCGATGCCGAAGGCCGTGGCCCCGGCAACGAGCGGGACGTCGATGCTGCGGCCCTCCGGGACATGGAAGCGCGCCTCGAGCACCGGCTTCGGCCGGCGGAGCACGAAGCGGTAGCCGATCGCTGTGACGACGAGCGCCCCGCCCATGACGAAGGCGAGCGACGGATCCCAGGTGCCGAAGACATCGAAGAAGTTGAGAACCTTCGCCGGGTTCGCCATGCCCGAAAGGGCGATACCGGTGCCGAAGAGGAGGCCGATGAGGCCGGCGAGAACGACGCGCTGCATCAGAAGCCTCCCACGAGGTGCCGGACGACGAAGACGGTCGCCGCCGTCGAGACCATGAACGTCGCTGTCGCCACGATCGAGCGGCGCGAGAGCCGCGCCATGCCGCACACCCCGTGGCCGGACGTGCAGCCCGAGCCGAAATAGACCCCGACGCCGACGACCACGCCGCCGACGATGAGCCATGGCGCCGGCACCGGGCTCTCATAGGGGATGGAGGCGCCGGCAAGGAGGAGGACCGCCGGAGCGGCGATGGCGCCGAGGATGAAGGCGGCGCGCCAGGGCCAGTCCGACGCGACCGGCGGCAGCAGGCCCGCGACAATCCCCGTCATGCCGGCGATGCGACCATGGAAGGCCATCAGCAGCACCGCGGCGAGACCGATCATGGCGCCGCCGAGCAAGGACGCGACGGGCGTGAAATCCGTCATCGCGCCGCCCCTCCGCGCGAAACGCCGCTTCGACAGGGCCCTTCCCCCCGGGACAATCCGGTCGTCAGTTGCATGAACACTCTCCTCAGGCCACCGCCCGCGCGGGGATGGACATTGCCGTGCGATACATATAAGTAACTGCTAATATGTTCAAGATGGAAATCGACCTCCTGGAGGACAAGGCGGAGGCGGCGAGCCAGCTGCTCGCGGCGATGGCCAATCCCAAGCGCCTCCTGATCCTCTGCAACCTGCTCGGCCGCGAGATGAACGTGACCGAGCTCGGCGAGCGCGTGGCGCTCGGCCAGTCGCCGCTGTCGCAGCATCTCTCGAAGCTGCGCGCCTGGCAGCTCGTCGCGGCGCGGCGCGAGGGGCAGCAGGTCTACTACCGCATCGCCTCGGGCGACGTGCGGCGCATTCTCGAGACGCTTTACGACATCTATTGCCGCGAGTAGCGGCCCCGCTCAGGTCGAGATCATCTTCTTCTCGATGCCGACACCCGCCGCAAGGGCGCGCTCGTATTCGAGCGGCACGGTGGCCGAATCCTGAAGCGCGATCCCGGTCGAATCGAACAGCGTGATCTCGTCGTCCGAGGTGCGGCCCGCCTTCCGCCCGGTGATCACCTCGCCGATCTCGCCGGCGATGTCGGCCTCGGTGATCAGGCCCTCGGACAGCGGCACGTTGATCTCGCCGTCGGTGCGGCACTGGCGGATGTCGTCGACGAAGATGCGGGCACGGGCGAGCAGCCTGCCCTCGAGTTCCTGGTCGCCCTTCTTGTCGGCGCCGATGGCCGCGATGTGCGTGCCCGGCGCGATCCACTCGTCCATCACGATCGGCCCGCGCGCCGGGGTCAGCGTCACCACCACGTCGGCGCCGCGGACGGTCTGCTCGAGGTCGGTCGAGGGCTTGATCTCGAAGCTGCCGTACTTCGGCTGCTGCTCCTTGACGAAGTGGTCGAGGGTCGACTGGCTGCGGCTCCAGACCCGCACCTCCCGCCACGGCAGCACGGCATTGCAGGTGGCGAGCGCGCCCTCCGCCATGTGGCCGGCGCCGACGAGCGCGAGCACGCGCGAGTCCTTGCGCGCCATCCACTTCGTCGAGACGGCCGCCGCCGACCCGGTGCGCATCACGGTGTGGTAGCTGCCGTCGACGATGGCGAGCGGGAAGCCGGTCTCGGGATCGGTGTAGATCAGGATCGAGAAGACCGTGGGGAGATTGAACCGCTTCCGGTTCCACTCCCGGATCGACACCCACTTGCACGCCGCCGCGTGCGGCTCCTCGATGTAGGACGGCATCGCCTCCCACTCGCCGGGGAAGCGATCCAGCACGATGTGGCCCTTGGGGTCCATGTAGAAGCGGCCCTCGCCGTGCATCCGGTAGGCCTGCTCGACGCAGTCGTTGTATTCGCCCGGCGTGAGCAGGCCGACCATCTCGCTCCGGCCGAGGATCAGCGTCTTCCGGTTCGCCCAGTTCTCCATGATCGCGCCCTTTCCATCTGCGTCCGGCCCTCCGTCATGCGAGCAAGCAATGGGCCGGCCGTCAACATGGCGCGAAACGGGTAGCGGCGCTGGCCGGCACGCATGAGGCGCCGTCAGGCGGCGAGGTACTCCCTGCCGACCGCCGCGCTGGTCGCAATGAACCGGCGCAGCGCGGTGCGGCCGCCCGACCGGCGCCAGGCGAGATGCGTCTCGATGATCACCGGCGGATCGGTGACGACGGGACGGACGGTGATCGCATCGCCGCCGCAGAAGCGGGGGACACCGCAGAAGATGGTGATCCCGACGCCGGAGGTGACGAGGCCGAGGAGCCCGGTGAGGCTCGACGCCTCCTGGGCGACGTTCATCACGTGCCCGGCGCTCTGGAAGGCATCGACGACGATGCGGTGGAAGGTCGGCCACTCGGTCCGCGTGCCCATCACCAGTTCCTGGCCCGCCAGTTCCTCGATGGTGAGCGTCGGCCGCCGCGCGAGCGGATGGTCCGGGGGCAGGAACGCGACGAGGCTGTGGCGGGCCACCAGCCGCGACTCGATCTCCGAGTTCTGGAAGGAGCCGACGATGAAGCCGAGGTCGATCTCGCCCTCGAGGATCTTGTCGCGCTGCGCCGGCGAGGTGAGGTAGGTGAGCTCGAGCCGCACTTCCGGGTTGGCGCGGCGAAACTCCCGGGCGATGTCCGGCACCAGCGAGTGGCCCGTGATCGTCGTGTAGCCGACGCGCAGGATCGCCTTGGTGCCCGAGGCGAGCAGCCGGACGGTGGTATCGGCGACCGCGATCCGGCCGAGAATGTCCTGCGCCTCCTCGAGGAGGTAGCGCCCCGGCTCGGTCAGCCGGACCTTGCGGGTGGTGCGGTCGAGAAGCTTGACGCCGACACGCTCCTCGAGCTCGATCACGATCCGGCTCACGGCAGGTTGCGCCATGGAGAGCCGCTCGGCGGCGCGGTGGAAGTTGAGTTCCTCCGCCACTGCCACGAACGTGGACAGGTGCCTAAGGTCATAGCGCATATTGATAACTTTATCGTATCAATTGCCAACCAAATGGTTATTTCACACCTCTCCGCGGAATGTCTAGTCTTGGTCGCGAGCCAGTATTGAGGGCCGGGATGGGTTTGGTTGTCTCCGGATCAATGGTAGTCGCTGCGGGCGCGGTGCTGACCGCGGGCGGGACCGTCCGGGAGCCCCTCACATGATCCGGGTGGGTGTCGACGTCGGCGGAACCTTCACCGACATCGTCCTCGAGCGCGGCAGCAGCGACGGCGCGGTGGTCGTGACGAAGGTCCCGAGCACGCCCCACGACCAGTCCGAGGGCGTCGTCCAGGGCATCCTCAAGGTCTGCGGCATGGCGGGCGTCGCGCCGGGAGCGATCGATGCCGTTTTCCACGGCACGACCGTCGCCACGAACATGGTGATCGAGCGCACCGGCGCCGAGGTGGGGATGATCACCACCCGCGGCTTCCGCGACATCCTCCACATGGCGCGCCACAAGCGCCCGCACAATTTCTCGCTCCAGTTCGACGTGCCCTGGCAGTCGCGACCCCTGGTCCGCCGTCGCAACCGCATCCCGGTGAGCGAGCGCATCATGCCGCCGGACGGCAGCGTCGCCGTGCCCCTCGAGGAGGACGAGGTGAAGCGCGCGGCGGAGCTCTTCGCCAGGCGCGGGCTGGATGCGGTCATCGTCGCCTTCCTGTTCTCCTTCCTCAACAACGAGCACGAGCAGCGGGCCAAGGAGATCGTCACGGCCGCCCTGCCCGATGCCTTCGTCTGCTGCTCCTCGGACGTGGTGAACACCATCCGCGAATACGAGCGCTTCTCGAGCGCTGCGATGAACGCCTATATCGGGCCGAAGACCTCGGCCTATCTCGAGCGCCTCGAAGGGCGCCTCCGGGCCAACGGGATCGACGCCATGGTGCGGGTGATGCAGTCGAATGGCGGCATCTCCACCATCGAAAAGTCGAGCGCGCTGCCGATCGGGCTGCTGCTCTCCGGGCCCGCCGGGGGCGTCATCGGCGGGGCCTGGACCGGCGGCAATTGCGGCAACCGCAACATCATCACCATCGACATCGGCGGCACCTCCGCCGACATCAGCGTGATCGAGGACGGCGCGCTCCGCATCAAGAACCCGCGCGACACCGAGGTCGCCGGACTGCCGGTGCTCGTGCCGATGATCGACATCGACACGATCGGCGCCGGCGGCGGCTCGATCGCCTATATCGACCCGGGCGGCGCCTTCCGGGTGGGGCCGCGTTCGGCGGGGGCCGAGCCCGGGCCTTCGTGCTACGGCAAGGGCGGCACGGAGCCCACCGTCACCGACGCCCAGGTCGTGCTCGGGCGCCTCGACCCCGAGCACTTCCTCGGCGGCGACCTCACGATCGAAGCGGCGCTTTCCGAACGCGCCATCCGCGAGCACCTCGCCGAGCCACTGGGGATGAGCCTCGAGCAGGCGGCGCTCGGCATCCTCCGCATCGTCAACAACAACATGGCGCTGGCGATCAACGCCAATTCGGTGGCCAAGGGCGTCGACCCCCGCAACTTCACGCTCATGGGCTTCGGCGGCGCCGGTCCCCTCCACGCGGTGTCGCTCGCCGAGGCGATCTTCGCGCGCGACGTCATCTCGCCGGTCCAACCCGGCATCACGGCTGCCACCGGGCTGCTCGTCACCGACCTCCAATACGAGTACACCCATTCGACGGTGATGGTGCTCGACACCGCCAGCGAAGCGGACTTCGCCCGCGTCAATGCGGTGCTCGCCGAGCTCGTCGCCCGCGCCCACAGCCAGTTCGACGCGGACGGCATCCCGCCCGGACAGCGCAGGTTCCGCCAGATTGCCGAGTGCCGGTATGTCGGCCAGGGCTTCGAGCTCCGCGCCGACATTCCCGACGGCCCGCTCGACCGCGCGAGCGCGGCGGCGGTCATCGACGACTTCTACCGGGTCCACAAGCAGGTCTACGGCCACGCTTTCCGCGACCAGTCCTGCGAGATGGTGACGCTGCGCGTGGTCGCGGTGGTCGCCGTCGACCCGCTCAAGGCACCGCGCCTCGACCGCGACGACCGCACGAACCCGCCCGCGGCGGAACTCTACCGGCGCCGCACCGTCTTCGACGATGGTCGCGCGGAGGACACGCCGCGCTACGACCGCGGCGCGCTGCTCGCCGGCGACGCCATCACGGGACCGGCGCTGATCGTGCAGCACAATTCGACGACGATCGTGCCGCCCGGCTACCGGGCGACGGTCCTCGATTTCGGCGACATCCTGATCGGGCGGAGCTGAGGAGCGCATGGTGAAGGACGTCGACCCGATCAGCCTGCAGGTCATTGGCGGCGCGCTGCATTCGATCGCCGAGCAGATGGGCAACGTGCTCTACCGGATGAGCTATTCCTCGATCATCCGCGAAAGCCAGGATCTCGGGGCCGGCCTCTTCGATCGCGACTTCAACACCCTCTGCGAGTCGGACTCGACGCCGATGCATGTCGGCTCGCTGCCCGGCTACCTCCGCGGCATCGAGAACAGCATCCCGCGCGAGGCCTGGAAGCCGGGCGACTGCGTGGTGCACAACCACCCCTACTATGGCGCCAGCCATTCCCCCGACATCGCCATCGTGATGCCCGTCTTCTTCGAGGGGGAGCTGGTCGGGTTCTCGGCCAACACCGCCCATCACGTCGACATCGGCGCGGCGACGCCGGGCCTCGTCATCGACATCCCAGACGTCTTCGCCGAGGGCATGCTGCTCAACGGCCTCAAGCTCTTCAACGAGGGTGTCCGCAACGAGGCGCTGTGGAAGTTCATCCGCGAGAACACCCGCGTGCCGAGCCTGGTGGTGGGCGACCTCGAGGCGCAGATCGCCGCGGCAGAACTCGGCGTGCAGCGCTTCACGCAGCTGCTCGCGACCTACGGCAAGGACATCGTCCTCCAGGCGACGCGGCAGCTGATGGACTACACCGAGGCGATGCTGCGGCGACAGATCGCCGCGATCCCCGACGGCGACTATGTCGCCGAGGGCTTTCTCGACGACGACGGGCGAAACCGCGGCGTCCGCCTGCCGCTCAAGGTGACGG
>JAEZEN010000103.1 GCA_023433185.1 Pseudomonadota bacterium
TCTCGACACCTTCGCCGAGCCGGAACACGACGAACTCGGTGACGTTGATCGGCGCGCCGGCGTCAGCCGCCGCCGCCTCCACCGCCGCCCCGCCGGGCTTGTCCGAATCGACCACGAAGGTCTGGGCGAGGAGCACGACCTCCTCGTAGAACTTGCGAATCCGGCCCTCGACCATCTTGGCGATGATCGCCTCGGGCTTGCCCGACTCCTTGGCCTGCTCGGTGAACACCGACCGCTCGCGTGCGACGACGGCGGGGTCGAGTTCCTCCTCGCGCACGGCGAGCGGGTTCGCGGCGGCGACATGCATCGCCACCTGGCGGCCGATGGCCGTCAGCGTCTCCGTATTGCCGGCAGACTCGAGGCCGACGATCACGCCGATCTTGCCGAGGCCGGGCGCGACCGCGTTGTGGACGTAGCTCGCCACCGCCCCCGGGGCGACCGTGACCATCGCGGCGCGACGCAGCGTCATGTTCTCGCCGATCGTCGCGATGGCGCTCTTCAGCGCCTCGTCGACGGTCGCCCCGCTCGCGAGCTTCGCGGCGGAGATCGCCTCGAGACTGCCGTCGGTCGACAGCGCGGCCTCGGCGATGCCCGTGACGAGCGCCTGGAAGTCGGCATTCCGGGCGACGAAATCCGTCTCGGAATTGACTTCGACCATGACCGCCCGGCCGTTGCCGGCGGCAACGCCGATGAGACCCTCGGCCGCCACGCGGTCGGCCTTCTTCGCGGCCTTCGCGAGCCCCTTCGCGCGGAGCCAGTCGACGGCTGCTTCCATGTCCCCGCCGGTCTCGGCGAGCGCATTCTTGCAGTCCATCATGCCCACGCCGGTCTTGTCGCGGAGCTCTTTCACCATTCCAGCGGAAATCGCCATGATTCAGTGCCTTCCGATCACTCGGCGCCGATGAGGCTGCGTGCCTGACCGACCCAGTCGTCGCGGATGATGCGGCCCTTGAAGTTCAGGACCTCGTCGATCTTCTCGATCTCCTCCTCGCTGAGGCTGGCGATCTGGGCGAGCTTGATGATGCCCAGGTCGTTCAGCTTCTCCTCAATGGTCGGGCCGAGACCGGTGATCTTCTTCAGATCGTCGGGATCGCCCTCCGGAGGATTGAACATCGCCATGAGGGTGGGCGTCCGCTTCTTTTCCTTCGCGCCCTTCTTCGGTGCGGCCGCCGGAGCAGCCGCGCCGTTGGCGCCCTCGGCACCGCCGACCGCCTCGAGGACCGCGGGATCCGCAACCTCCTCGCTGGCGCCGATGTCGAGCCCGGCGTCGCCCTGCGCCCGCGAGATGCCGTCGAGCGCCGCCCTGGCGATCAGGTCGCAGTAGAGCGTGATTGCGCGGCCGGCGTCGTCGTTCCCCGGGATCGGGTAGTTGATGTTGTCCGGATCGCAGTTCGAATCGACGATCGCCGCCACCGGAATGCCGAGGCGCTTCGCCTCCTGGATGGCGATCGCCTCCTTGTTGGTGTCGATCACGAAGATCAGGTCCGGCACGCCGCCCATGTCCTTGATGCCGCCGAGCGCCTTCTCAAGCTTGTCGCGCTCCCGGGTCAGGGTCAGGCGCTCCTTCTTGGTGAGGCCGTGGGCCTCGCCCGCAAGAAGCTGCTCCAGTTCACGGAGCCGCTGGATCGACCGCGAGATGGTTTTCCAGTTGGTCAGCATGCCGCCGAGCCAGCGCGCGTTGACGTAGTACTGCGCCGAGCGCTTGGCGGCCGCCGTGATCGACTCCGCCGCCTGGCGCTTGGTGCCGACGAACAGAACGCGCCCGCCCTGGGCAACCGTGGCGCTCACCGCCTCGAGCGCGCGGTGCAGCAACGGCACGGTCTGCGCGAGGTCGATGATGTGGATGTTGTTGCGGGTCCCGTAGATATACGGGGCCATCTTCGGGTTCCAGCGATGCTTCTGGTGGCCGAAATGAACGCCTGCCTCGAGCAGCTGGCGCATGGAAAAATCGGGCAGTGCCATGACTACCAGTCTCCTTTACCGGTTCTGTCCTCCGCGGGGATGCAACCCCTGGGTCGCAGCCTGTCTTCAGGCACCGGATGGATCCTTCGGCCGACCGTGATCGGCACGACGGAGCCAAACCCCGCGTGTGTGATGGCCGGGGTTATAGGGATGCGCCGTGGGGATTGCAACCGCTAAGCGGCGGAGCCCTGCGAATCCGCGATGCCGAGGATCGCCTCGACCAGCGCGGCGACGCCCGCCCCCATGTCCCCCGGCGACGCGTACTCGGCCGGGTTGTGGCTGATGCCGCCCCGGCAGCGGACGAAGATCATGCCGAAGGGGCAGAGATGCGCCATGGCCTGGCCGTCGTGCCCGGCACCCGACATGAGGCGCAGCGCGGGACGCCCGGTGACGGACTCGACCGCCGCGGCCGCCGCCTCCACCAGCGCCGGGCCGCAGGCGACGACCGGCTTCTCGTGGACGACCTCGACAGCCACGGCGAGACCGCGCCGCGCGGCGATCTCCGCCAGGCTCTCCCGAATCTGTCGGGCGGCGCGCGCCCTCGCCGTGTCCTCGCCCGCGCGCAGGTCGATGCTGAAGCGCACCTCTCCCGGAATGACGTTGCCGGCGCCGGGGAGCACCCGCAGCTCACCGACGGTCGCGACCAGCGATTCGGGGCCTTGCCCCGCCCGCTCGACCGCGAGCACCATCTCGGCCGCCGCCGCCAGCGCATCGCGCCGGATCGCCATCGGCACGGTGCCGGCGTGCCCCGCCTCGCCCGTCACCGACACGCGGAAGCGGGACTGGCCGGCGATCGCGGTCACCACCCCGAGGGGCAGCCCGGCCCGCTCCAGGACCGGCCCCTGCTCGATGTGGAGTTCGAGATAGCCGATCGTGTCCTCCGGCCGGTAGGCCTCGGTCACCAGCGCATCGGGGTCGCCGCCGAAGGCCGCGAGCGCCGCCCGGATCGTGACGCCGTCGGCATCGGCGAGGTCGAGCATCGGGTCGCGCAGCACCCCCGACACCACCGACGAACCGAGCAGCGTCTTGGGAAAGCGAACGCCCTCCTCGTCGCCGAAGGCAAGCACTTCGAGGGCGAAGGGCAGTGCGATGCCGCGGCGGTCGAGTTCCTCGACGGCGAGAATGCCGGCGACGACACCGAGATTGCCGTCATAGCGTCCGGCATCCACCACCGTGTCGATGTGCGATCCGAGCAGCAGGCGCCTCGCCGACGAGGGCCCCGCCCCGGTCCCCGGGCGAAGGCCGTGCATCGTCCCGGCCGCGTCCATGCGGACCCGGAGCCCGGCCGCCCGCATCCATTCGCCGACGAGCTGGGCGGCGCGGCGGTGCTCCTCGCTCAGGTAGAGGCGCGTCAACCGGTCGGGATCGGCACTGATGTGGGACAACGTGTCGATCATCGCCTCGGCGCGCCGGCCGAGGGCCTCCACGTCGGCGATCATTCGACCACCCGGTCCGCGATGCGGAAGGCGACGATGCGGCACACCTGCTCGAGCGCCGTCGCGAATTCGACATCGGGGGCATTGCCGAGACGCGCGTCGAAGGCCGCGAGGATCGTCGCCTTGTCGGCGCCGCGGACGGCGAGGATGAACGGGATGCCGAAGCGGTCGCGGTAGGCGGCGTTGAGGACGGTGAAGCGGCCGAACTCCTCGGCCGTCAGCCGGTCGAGCCCGGCACCCGCCTGTTCGCGGCGCGAGTCGTCGGTGAGGTCGCCGGCGATGGCGGCCCGACCGGCGAGATCGGGGTGCGCTTGAAGAAGCCCGCGCTGCGCCTCCGCATCGGCGTCGCCGATGGCGGCCTGGAAGGCGGAGACCATCGCCGCACGGCTCGCGAAGGGTCGCCGCGCGCCCGCCGCTTCGGCGACCCACGGGGAATGCTCGGCGATGGCGCCGAAGGCGCCGACGAATTCGGCGAGGCCCATGGCGTTTGCCGCGGCGAGGGAGATCGGTGTCACCGGGCCACGACCGTTGTGGGGCTGGAACACGACATCTGCGTCACCCCGGCGAAGGCCGGGGTCC
>JAEZEN010000210.1 GCA_023433185.1 Pseudomonadota bacterium
GAGCCCGACAGTGAGGCCCGGCCCGGCGCGACCGCCTGGGCGGCGAACGATGATCCCGCAGCGCCTCCGCGCCCGCCTCGCGCGCATGTCGTCCTCCTCCCTTGCGGGCCGGACGCTCGTCCTGTCCCTCGGCCGCGGCTCGTCGCAGTTCCTGGCGCTCGTCGCCATCGTCATCACCGCGCGGTACTACTCCCCGGCGGATTTCGGCGCGGTCGGCGTCGTCATGTCGATCGCCCAGTTCCTGGCGATGCTCTCGAGCCTGCGCTTCGAGAACATGGCCCTGGCCACGCCGGCCGGTGAGGCCCGGGACGCCTATTTCCGGCTCGCCTATCTCTCGGTCGCGGCCTCGACCGGGCTCGGCCTCGCGGTGGTCGCCGGCGTCGTCTTCGTCTTCCCAGACAATCCACATCACTGGCTGCTCTGGTGGGTGGTTCCGGCGATACCCTTGATCTCGCTGGGTACGGTGGTCCTTCCCGCCCAGCTTGTCGCGATGGGCGCCTCGGGCCGGGCGAGCCTCGCATTGGCGGCCTTCGGGCTGGTCTCGGCGGTCCTCCAGGTGGCGACCCTGATCCGGCCCGGCGTCGGCCTCCTGCTCGGCGCCCGCGTCCTCGGCTACGCCGTCGCCGTGGCGGTCTGCCTTGGTCCCCTCCTGCCGTTCCTCCGGCGCACGCGGTGGCGCGAGCGGCCGGGCCGCGCCCTGCTCGCACCGGCCTATCCCGAGGTGGTATTCGGGTCCCAGACCCAGATCGTCAACACGCTCCTGTTCCAGTTGCCCATCTATGCCGCCGCCGCCATGGGCTACGCCGCCGATGCCGGGGCCTACTGGCTCGCCTTCAACCTCTTCATCGCCCCCTACATCGTGATCAGCGGCAGCTTCCGCGCGCTGCTCCAGAACGTGCTCCTGACCCACCGGGCGAACAACGGCGACATGTACGCCTTCTTCCGCAGGGCGACCCTGTTCGCCGTCCCCGTCGCCGCGGTGGCGACGGCGCTCAGCATGACCCTCATCCCGCTCTTCATCGACATCGTCCTCGGCAACGAGTGGCGCACCGCCGTGGTCCTTGGATTGATCATGTCGGTCCTGCTCTTCGCCCTGATCGTCCAGACGCCGGTTGTCGCGGCCAGCACCGCCCTCGGCATCCAGCGGTCGGAGTTCGTGCACAACGTCCTGCAACTCGCGGCCGGGGCGGCCGGATTCCTCGCGGTGCTCGCGGCCGGGGGCGACTTCGTCTGGGCCTTTGCGGGCTACGCCGCCGGACGGTTCATCGTGTGCCTGCTGTTCGCCGTCTACGTTCTCGCCCTGCTGCGGCGGCGCCGCTCCCCGGATGCGGTGGGCGCTTGAGCGCCCCGCCGGGATCAGGGATCCGCCCGCCCGCCGATCAGATCGACCAGCATCTCCCAGGGGATGACGCGTTCGCTGCAATAGTAGAGGGTCTGGTTGCGGCAGAATCCGGCGACGATGTCGGCGGTGCCGCCGGCGAGAGGGACGACGCCGAAGCCGCGCTGCACGACGAGGTCGCCGACGATCGCAAGAAGCACCGGCTGCGGGAGGGCCTCCATGCGCACCGCGACCGTCTCCACCCCCAGCGTCGCTGCCGCGGCGAGGAAATGGTCGACGGCTTCGCGCCGGGCACGCGGATCCTGGAAGCGGTCGGCGGCCATCTCGGCGAGTGCGAGATGCGCTTCGCCGATGCCGCCCGCGGCCGCGATGGCGTAGTAGCGCCGTGCCTTGGCGATGTCTGCGTGGCTGGCGCCCGCCGAGTAGAGCCGGCCAAGCTGGAGGGCGGCCGGGGCGGGATTGTCGCCCGCCGCCGCCCGCTCGAGCCCGGCGATGGCGCGTTCGCGGTCGGCCGGAGACGCCGCGCCCGAGGCGAGGATCGCCGCGATCTTGTCCACCGTGCCGGGGTGTCCGGCGGCAGCCGCTTCCGCGTAGGCGGCAAGGGCCAGCCCGAGGTCGCGGAGACGGAAATCGTCACGGTGGAGGTCGCCCAGCGCATCGCCCGCCGGCCCCGCTGCCCCGAGCGCGATCGCCTCACGGAGAAGCGCCGCCGCTTGGCGGACATCGGCCTCGCCGGGGCGGCCGGCGAGCAGGCTGGCGAGCTTGATGCGCGCCGACGCGCTGCCCGCAGCGGCGGCCTTCTCGTAGTTGCCGATGGCCCGGTCGAGAGCGCCCGGCGAGGTGTCGGCGGCGAGGAAGTCGCCAAGGGCCTCGTAGGCAGCCGCGGCCCGCGCGTCGGCGGAGCCATCGCCCCCGGCCGCGAGACCGCCGGGGAAAGGCAAGGCCGAGATCAGGAGCGCGACCACGGCCGGCCGGAGCCAGCCGGCGACCCTCATCGGCCGCCCGCGGCGCTGACGAACCCGACGAAGGTCTCCTGCTCGGCTTCGGGCAGCGCCTCGATCAGCGGCAGCGCCTGCTCGCGAAAGTCCGCGTCGGCGACGAACCGGGCCACGAAGGATGCGGCGAGCGACTGGTGGCTGAGGAGGAGCGCGAGGTCGCCCATGACCAGCGCCTTCAGGTCGTCCGGAAGCGCGGCATGGGTGGCGACGCCGAGCGGCGCCCGGCGGGCGGCGACCCAGCCCTCGCGCGGCGCCGTCCTGTAGGAGAGCCGGAGCGAATCCTCGAAACCCGCGAAGTCGCCCAGCTCGAACCGGAAGAGCGCCTTCTGCAGCCAGAGTTCGCCCGACAGCGGCGCCGTCGCCAGCAGTGCCTCGACGAGACCCAGGCAGGCTCGCGTGGCGGCCTGGCGGGCGACGAGGTCGCCCGCCTGCGCCGCGGCCCCCCCGGGGGGGCG
>JAEZEN010000245.1 GCA_023433185.1 Pseudomonadota bacterium
GGCGGGGTCCTGCCCTACGGGCCGAACGGCGGCGAGGGCGTCGCCGCGTTCCGCAATCCGTGGTTCATCGCCGCCGGCAAGGTGCCGATCCGCGCGATGTAACACTGGGTCGGGTCCCGCACCGCACGCGGGGGCCGATCCGGCGGCGCGACGTCGCTCAGTCCTCGACTGTGATCGTGTCCCCGACCGCGATCTCCCCGCCCTCGACGACCCGGAGATAGAGGCCGCAGTCGCTGTGGCCGTAGGCGTCGTGGAGGGCGCGCGGCAGTTCCATGTCGCGGGCGGCGCTGTCGGGGTTCACGTTGGTCGCGGCGCAGCGCACGATCCGCATGTGGCCTTCGAGGACGACGCCGCCGGCGACGATCCGCCGGCCTTCGAGGCCCAGCTCGGACCAGGCCGGCAGGCCCTCGACCAGCAGGTTGCCGCGGAAGCGGAGCGGATGGACCTCGGCGCCGATCCGGCCCCCGAGGTCGCGGACGGATTCGAGGTTGATGAGCGAGACGACCTTCGCCGCGACATCCGAGAACGAGAAGCCGGGCGCATGGAGCACCTTCGCCGGCCCGCGCAACTCGTCGTGCGCGTAATCGTCGAAGAAGGCCTCGATCGCCGCCCGCCCCTCCGCCATGTCGAGCCGGCCTTCGGCCGCCACCGCCCCGTCGCGGCGGATGGTCAGGGTTGCGGTGGCATCGTCGAGGCGGGTGTCGAGGGCGGCCAGGCGCTCGTTCCGCATCAGCATCAGGAAGCGGATCTTGGGGAGATATTTCGGGGCCGCGGGATCGAAGCCGGTGGGGCCGTTCCCGATCGCCCAGGCGCGGTCGAGCGGAAACGTCGCGCCGGGCGAAAGCGTAACGCGCTCAAGCGGTTCCGGCGTCAGGCCCTTGACCGGGTAGCGGTAGAGGCCGGCAATCCGCGCCTGCTGTGCCATGCGTCACCAGATTTTCGTGGTCCCGGTCTGTTCTGACCCTTTATTCTCGATTTCCGCAACCCCATATCGCCGGATGAGGGGGCGTGCTTCCATGAAGGCGCTCCGCATGCGGCCGCAGGGCCGGATTTGAAGACGACGAACGGTCCGCCGGTGCCGGTTCCGGGCAGCGGTCCGTGTCAGGAGGGCACATGAATTTCGAGAACTATACCGACCGGGCGCGCGGTTTCATCCAGTCCGCCCAGACCGGGGCGCTGGGCAACGGGCACCAGCAGTTCACCCCCGAGCACATCCTCAAGGTCCTGCTCGACGACCCCGAGGGCCTCGCGGCCGGGCTGATCGCCCGCGCCGGCGGTGACCCGAAGGCGGCGCTGGCCGCCACCGAGCAGGCGCTCGCCGCGCTGCCCAAGGTGTCGGGCGGCAGCGGCCAAATCTACCTCGCCCAGCCGACCGCCAAGGTCTTCGACACCGCCGACAAGATCGCCAAGAAGGCCGGCGATTCCTTCGTCACGGTCGAGCGGCTGCTGCTCGCGCTCGCCATGGAGAAGGATGCAAAGACCGCCGAGATCCTCCAGAAGGCCGGCGTCAGCCCGCAGTCGCTGAACGCCGCCATCGAGGAGATCCGGAAAGGCCGCACGGCCGATTCCGCCTCGGCCGAGAACCAGTACGACGCGCTCAAGAAATACGCCCGCGACCTCACCGCCGAGGCCCGCGAGGGCAAGCTCGACCCGGTGATCGGCCGCGACGAGGAGATCCGCCGCACCATCCAGGTGCTCGCCCGGCGCACCAAGAACAACCCGGTGCTGATCGGCGAGCCCGGCGTCGGCAAGACGGCGATCGTCGAGGGCCTGGCGCTGCGCATCGTCAATGGCGACGTGCCGGAGAGCCTCAAGGACAAGAAGCTGCTCGCCCTCGACATGGGGTCGCTGATCGCCGGCGCGAAATATCGCGGCGAGTTCGAGGAGCGGCTGAAGGGCGTGCTGTCGGAGGTGCAGTCCTCCGACGGGCAGATCATCCTGTTCATCGACGAGATGCACACGCTGGTCGGCGCCGGCAAGACCGACGGCGCGATGGATGCCTCGAACCTCCTCAAGCCGGCGCTCGCCCGCGGCGAACTGCACTGCGTCGGCGCGACCACGCTCGACGAGTATCGGAAGTATGTCGAGAAGGACGCGGCGCTCGCCCGGCGCTTCCAGCCGGTCTATGTCAGCGAGCCGACGGTCGAGGACACCATCTCGATCCTCCGCGGCATCAAGGAGAAGTACGAACTCCACCACGGCGTGCGGATCACCGACTCGGCGATCGTCGCGGCGGCGACCCTGTCGAACCGCTACATCACCGACCGCTTCCTGCCGGACAAGGCGATCGACCTCGTCGACGAGGCCTCGTCGCGGCTCCGCATGCAGGTCGATTCGAAGCCCGAAGCGCTCGACGAGCTCGACCGGCGCGTCATCCAGCTCAAGATCGAGCGCGAGGCGCTCAAGAAGGAGAGCGACGCCGCGTCGAAGGACCGGCTCGGCCGCCTCGACAAGGAGCTCGCCGAGCTCGAGGAACAGAGCCGCGTGCTGACCGACCGCTGGATGGCGGAGAAGGAGAAGCTCGTCGCCTCGACCAAGGTCAAGGAGCAGCTCGACCAGGCGCGCAGCGACCTCGACAAGGCTCAGCGGACCGGCGATCTCGCCAGGGCGGGCGAACTCGCCTACGGCACCATCCCGACGCTCGAGAAGCAGCTGAAGGACGCCGAGGAGCGGGATCGCGAGAGCGGCGACATGGTCGAGGAGGCGGTGACGCCCGACCACATCGCCCAGGTCGTGTCGCGCTGGACCGGGATCCCGGTCGACAAGATGCTGGAGGGCGAGCGCGACAAGCTGCTGCGCATGGAGGATGACCTCGGCAAGCGGGTCGTCGGCCAGGCGGAGGCCGTGCGCGCCGTGTCGACCGCCGTGCGCCGGGCGCGGGCCGGGCTTCAGGATCCCAACCGGCCGATCGGCTCGTTCATGTTCCTCGGCCCGACCGGCGTTGGGAAGACCGAGCTGACCAAGGCGCTCGCCGCGTTCCTCTTCGACGACGACACCGCGATGGTGCGCATCGACATGTCCGAGTTCATGGAGAAGCACTCCGTGTCCCGGCTGATCGGCGCGCCGCCGGGCTATGTCGGCTACGAGGAGGGCGGCGTGCTCACCGAGGCGGTGCGGCGGCGGCCCTACCAGGTGATCCTCTTCGACGAGATCGAGAAGGCCCATGCCGACGTCTTCAACGTGCTCCTTCAGGTCCTCGACGACGGGCGCCTGACCGACGGGCAGGGCCGCACGGTCGACTTCCGCAACACGATCATCGTGATGACCTCGAACCTCGGCAGCGACTACCTCGCGGGCCTCGGCGCCGACCAGGACGTCCACACCGTGCGCGAGATGGTGATGGGCGTGGTGCGCTCGCATTTCCGGCCGGAGTTCCTCAACCGGCTCGACGACATCATCCTCTTCCACCGCCTCAAGCGGAGCGAGATGGGGGCGATCGTCGACATCCAGCTGCGGCGCCTCCAGAGGCTCCTCGAGGAGCGCAAGATCGTGCTCGACCTCGACGAGTCGGCGCGCGACTGGCTGGCCGAGAAGGGCTACGACCCCGCCTACGGCGCACGCCCGCTGAAGCGGGTCATCCAGCGCGAGGTGCAGGATCCGCTTGCCGAGAAGCTCCTCCTCGGCGAGGTGCCGGACGGCGCGACGGTGAAGGTCACGGGCGGGACCAACAAGCTCCTCTTCCTGCCCCGCGTCGAGGGCGGCAAGGAGAAGAAGGCCAAGGAGAAGGCCGCGTAGCGGTCCGATCCGGCCGTCGGCTCCCGCCGCGCCGGTCGCGCGCCCGAGCCGGGCGCGTCCCGGGTGGCGGGAACTGCGGAGACGAGGAGGGGGCGGGCGGCCCGGTCGCCGCCGCCTTCCTCAGTCCAGCGCGGTGATGCCCTCGACGGCGGCGACCAGCCGTTCCAGGTCCTCCGGGCGCGACAGGCGGTGATCGCCGTCCTTGACCAGCGTCAGGACCACGTCGTCGCTGGCGAGCCGCGAGACGAGCGCGGTCGCGTGCTGCCAGGGCACGTCGCTGTCGGCCACGCCCTGGAGGATGTGGACCGGGCAGCCGGTCTCGATCAGTCGGCTGCCGAACAGGTGCTGCTCGCCGTCGTCGATCAGGGCCCGGGTGATCGTGTAGCCGGCGGCCGAATAGTCGCTCGGCAGGGTGGCGGTGCCGGTCTCGGCGAGCTGCTTCTTCTCCCGCGCGGTCATCTGGTCGAACATCAGCACCCGCGTCATGTCCACGGCCGGGGCGATGAGAACGAGGCCCGCGATCCGCCCGGTGTCGCGGAGACCCTCGGCGAGGCGGAGCGCAAGCCAGCCGCCCATCGAGGAGCCGACCACGACCTGCGGGCCGCCGGTGGTGTCGAACACGGCCCCGGCCTCCTCCAACCAGCGCGAGATCGTGCCGTCGGTGAAGGGCCCGCCCGAGGCGCCGTGGCCCGAATAGTCGAAGCGGGTGAAGGCGCGGCCGCTCCGCGCGGCGAACAGATCGAGCGCCTCCCCCTTCGAGCCCCGCATGTCGGAGGCGAAGCCGCCGAGCCAGAAGACCCCGGGGGCCGAACCCGCCCGGCGCAGCACCGCGATGCTGCGCGCGGCCTCGCCGCTGCCGACCTGCATCATCTCCTCGCGGTTCTCGTCCATGCTCGTCGCCCTTCGCTGCCTGTCGAACCCGTCGCGCGGCCCGCCGCCCGCCGAAGGCGCTGCCCGGCCTGCGGGTGCGAGGGCCGGGCAGGCCGCATCGCAGGGCTTTCCCGCCCCGGCACGCGGGCCGCCGGCAAGACGTTGAATCGAGCGGGAAAAATGGTGGGCGGTACTGGGATTGAACCAGTGACCCCTACGATGTCAACGTAGTGCTCTCCCGCTGAGCTAACCGCCCACGACGGCGGGAAGCGACAGGCTTCCCGCGGGAACAGGCGCCATATAGCAGTGCCATGGGCTGCTGTTCAAGCCTAGAGGTCGATCATGCTGCAAGGAGCTTTTCGACCTGATCGACCAGGTCCTTGAGGTGGAACGGCTTGGAGAGGACCTTGGCCTGGGGCGGCGCATGGGAATCTGGGTTGAGGGCGACCGCGGCGAAGCCGGTGATGAACATCACCTTGAGATCGGGGTCGAGC
>JAEZEN010000273.1 GCA_023433185.1 Pseudomonadota bacterium
GACGCGCGTGGCATCGTGGCCGCATTGGCTCTGGGTGCGGCCGGGGTGCAGATCGGAACGGCCTATCTGTTCACGCCCGAGGCACGACTTGCGGTGCCGCATCGGGAGGCCCTCTCCAGCGAGCGAGTACGTGAGACGGCTCTGACGAATATATTCACCGGACGGCCCGCCCGCGGAATCCTCAACCGGCTTATGCGAGAGGTCGGACCGATGACCGCCGTTGCCCCCCCCTTCCCACTCGCTGGTGGTGCTCTCGCTCCCCTACGCGCTGCGACAGAAGGCATGGGTTCCGGCGATTTCATGTCCCTTTGGTCTGGCCAGTCGGCAGCGCTCTGCCGCCAGGCGACGGCTGGTGAACTGACCCGGCGTCTGGCCTCAGAGGCGATGGCACTTGTTGAGCACGGGATTTCCAGAACGCGACCAGGCTGACATTACGGAACCCTTGGGATTCCGCCATTTCGCCCAGAGAACGTTAGACGGTAGTTTCTCTCCCTCCGCCAATCTTCCGCATCCTTCTGGCGCACGGTGAAGCGCGACACAATCGACTCCGCTTTCACCATTCGGTCTTGGTCGTCGCACTTCTCCTCGATTTGAAGGTGGATGAACCGCGCCGGGTTGATCGGAGGCTCCAGCTCCTGAGCAGGTGGAGCCATGACAAGCAAGACGACCAACAAGTCTTCCCCGGCGGTGCGCCAGCGAGCCGTGCGGCTGGTGCTGGATCACGAACATGAACATCCCTCTCGCTCGGCGGCGATCATGTCGATCTCAGCCAAGATCGGCTGTACGAGCCAGACGCTGAACGAGTGGGTGAAGAACGCCGAGATTGATGCCGGCGTGCGGGCCGGTGTGCCGACGGACATGGCGGCGCAGGTGAAGAAGCTCGAGCGGGAGAACCGGGAGCTTCGGCAGGCGAAGCGTCTAATGTATTTGTTTTCGGCATCCTCAAGTGCGGGTGCTGCGGCGGCGCCTACGCGAAGATCTCGAAGTTCCACTACGGCTGTGGCGCCGCCCGCCAGAAGGGCGCGGCGATCTGCAAGAATCTCCGCTCGATCCGTCAGGACGATCTGGAGCACACGGTGCTCTCGGTCCTGCGCACCCGGCTGATGGACCCGGCGCTCCTGGAAGAGTTCTGCCGCGAGTACACCGAGCACCTCAATAGGCTGCGCATCGAGCGCAACGCCTCGCTCGAAGGCTACAGGAGCGAGTACGCCCGCCTCGAGGCGCGGGAAGATCGGATGATCAAGGCGATCGGGGACGGCTTCGCCAATCCCAGGCTCAAGCAGGAGATGGCCGACGTCCTCGCCCGAAAGAACGAGCTGGAGCGTCTGATCGCCTCAACGGAGGAAGCCCCGGTTCTGATGCACCCGAACATGGGCGCTCGGTACCGCGAGGAGGTGACGCGACTCATCGGCTCGCTCAACGAGGACCAGTCGCGTGCCGAGGCGATCGAACTGATCCGCTCACTGATCGACTACATCGTGATCACGCCGGACCGGCGACGGGGCGGGTCGACCGTCGACGTTCACGGCGATCTCGCCGGTATCCTCAACATCGCCGCAGGGAAAAAGGAAACGGAGGACGACGAATTTGATCTGCGGCAAATTCGGCTGGTCGCCGGCATGGCGCCGCACGATTACATAAAAACTGCAGGGATAGGTGGTGGCGGCGGAGGGCCTTTGCCTCGGCCGAATTCACGTAATCCGGTCGGTGAAAAAGACCTGACCCTGCGCAATTTCAACAATGTGCAGGATAAGGTGGTGGAGCCGAGGGGAATCGAACCCCTGACCTCTGCAGTGCGATTGCAGCGCTCTCCCATCTGAGCTACGGCCCCGCCGCAAGGTCTGCGTGGGGCGCAGGCCCTGATGAACGGCGCCATTTACGATTTGCCCCGCCGCACTGTCAAGGCGATGTCCGGGTTCAGGAGATATGAGACTGGGGCGTCTTTTTGGCTCGGCTTGCGGAGAGGTACTGTGCGGTGTCAGGCCGGCAAGTGCTTTGTGCGGTCTGTGATGGTTGTAGGGGTACTGGAAGCTGTCGAGGATCGGATTGAGGGCCTCGACGGATGGCGAAAGGTCGTAGCTGGCGTAGAATTCGTATCGCCATGCACCGTTGCAGCGCCCGGTGGCGCCGTTGATCCGGGGCCGTTTGGGCGGCAGCCCTCAGTCATATATTCCCTGAACCCGGACAGGCTCTTGCCTGCACGCGCGAAGCATCGCTATGGTCCACGGGCGCCGACCGGCATGCATCCCCTTTCTTGCGGATCGGCGGCGCACGTCCGGTCCACTCCCAGGCCTCCCGCCCCGATGCCGCCACGTCACGCGATCCCACGGGTTCCCCGCGTTCGGGACCTGTCACGCGGCACAAAGGCCAGCGCCGGCAGCCCGCCTCTCCCCGTCGCCGCATGATGGGGCCCCTCGATTTCGGCATCGGACATTCGCAAGCGCTCCTTCTCAGGGCGGCCCTCGGCGCCGACAAGGCCGAGGCAGCCACCGCGCTGGCGGAGTGGTGGCGGGGCATCGCCAGTTTCGAGGACGTGCAGGGGACGGATTCCGCCCTGTTCGCCCAGATCCACGCCAACCTCGGGGCCCGCATACCTGACCCGAAACTCGCCGCCCGCATGAAGGGAACGGCGCGTCATGTCTGGCTGCGCAACCAGTACATGGTGGCGGATTGCGCGACGCTGGTCGGCGCCCTTGCCCGGGCCGGGGTGCCGACGGTGCTGCTCAAGGGCGCCGCGATGGCTGTCGCGGTCGACCGCAATGTCGGGCTGCGCTGGATGTCGGACTGTGACATCCTCGTCCCGCCGGAGACTGCCCTCGCGGTGATCCGCATCCTCGCCGAGCAGGGGTTCACGAAGGACCAGGACGTGACGCCGCGCGACCTCGGGCTGGTGCACGGCCTGACGCTTCACGAGAAAGGCACCGGGCGCGACCGCATCGACCTCCACTGGCAGCCGATACGCGACATTGGCGCGGGCTCGATGACCCGGGCGGTGTTCGAAACGGCCCGACCGGCCGTGATCGGTATCGGTGGCGAGGCCTGCCGCGTCCCGGCGCCGGAACTGATGGTCTTCCACGCCATCGTCCACGGCACCGAGTGGTCCCCGCTGCCGCGCTACGACTGGCTGGTCGACACGGTGAAGATACTGCGCCAGGCCGGCGACCGCTTCGACTGGGACATCGTGATCCGCACCGCGCGCGCCTACCGCTTCGGCTTCCTGGTCGCCGCCGCGCTCGGCGAGGTCCGCCGGCACTTCGCCGACCTCGTGCCCGTCGCGGCAGCCCGGGCAGCCGGGCACCGAAACCCCTACTTCGAGCGGCGCGAGGCCCAGATCCGCAAGGCGGCCCCGGCGACCCGAACCGTGACGGACGAGCTACTGGTCACGGCCATGAAGGCGGGACGCGGTTCGGATCGGGCGCTGGCCCGTCCGCTGCTGCATACGGCGCCGACGATCATCCGATCCCTATATGGCCCTCCGCCACCGGAAGCGCGGCTACCGCGCGCAAATGGCGATGTCGCCGTCACCTTCCTGCATGGCTGGTCGGCGCCCGAGCAGAGGGGGCGATGGACGGACGGCCACCTTGCCTCGATCGCCCTTGCCCATGCGGACGGGACGGCACCCGCAGCACTTCGGCTGCGCGTCCACACCCTTCCCGCCCCGACGCTCGGCCCCCAGACGGTAAGCCTGCTGTCGGGCTTCCGTCACCTCGGCGACCTGCATTGGGGCGCAGACGGCGCCGGACCGTATGCGCACATGCTCGAC
The DNA here is from genome assembly GCA_023433185.1 of Pseudomonadota bacterium. The sequence continues at coordinate 3,764 of JAEZEN010000273.1, forward strand.
ATCCCTAGGCGGGCCTGGCGCCGCGGGACGATGGTGATGCGCTTCGAGATCGGCCGACCGGCGGCGCCCGTGGCGATCGGCATCGGCCACGATCCCCGCGCGCTCGGCATATTTCTCGAGGACCTGAGCGCGGTCCCCGCCGCCGCCGACTTGCTCTCGGCATGGCTTGGGCTGTCCGAGGCGGCCGCCCTGCCGCTTCTCTGGCACGGCTGGGCCCCACCGGAGCCGAACGGCGCCTGGACGTTCGGCAACCGGGCCGTCCTCCGTTGGCGCACACCCGTGCCGATCCCCGCCCGCCACCGCCTCCTCGTCGACGTGGCGGCGCGGGCGCCGGGGGGTGAGACGCTCACCGGACGCCATCTCGTCGACGGGCGCACCCTCGTGCGCTTCGCCCTCCCACCGGCTACCACGCTTGCGACGACGATGGCGCTGCCCCTCCCGCGCGCCTACCGCGCCGGAGAATCGCTCACTCTGGCCATCTTGATCGACAACCCGGTCACGCCCGCCACGACGGTCGGCGGGGGCGACACCCGCTCGCTCGGTCTCATGGTGGCGGGTCTGCGCATCGCGCCCGGCTGAGCCCTCAGCGCGGAGGCGGCGTCATTGCCCGGCGGAGCGTGAGGGCGTCACGCAAGCCGGCGAGGCTGTCCTGCTGTTGCTCGTGGCGGCGAACGATCCCCATGTTGTTCGCATGGATGCGGCGCCGGGCGACGACCTCCTCCAACACCCGATAGCGGAACCCGAGCACGGACACACGTGCCCACCAATTCACAAAATCCGAGGACGTGAACGACTCGTCGAACGTGCCGAAACGGTCGAACGCCGCGCGGCGGATGAGGAGGGTGGATCGATGAATTCCGACCATCGGTGTCTCGGGGACGAGATACCGGGCCCTCGCAGGGGACAGCTCCTCGCTGAGGAACTGCTCGACACCGCCGAACACACCGTCGAGCGAGGTATCTTCGGCCAGGAGTGGACCCTGCAGAGCGAGCTTGCCCGAGGTCCAGAGATCGTCGGCATCGAGAAAGGCGACGAAGTCGCCAGTGGCCAGTCTAAGGGCCCGATTGATCGCTGTGGCTGGCCCGCGGTTTTCCTGCCGCAGGAGCCGCACGGCGCCGCCGTAGCCGGCGACGATATCGGCGCCGCCGTCGGTCGAGCCGTCGTCGACGACGATCAGTTCGTCCGGAGGGAGGGTCTGGCCGAGTATGCTGTCGATCGTCGCGCCGACATATGCCCGGTTGTTATAGAGGGGAACGATCACCGAGACCTTCATTGCCGACTCCGTCGTGCGATCGACAGAAGCCTCAGCGCGTCTATCGTGCCGGCCTGGCTGCGGCCGATCTCGCGGGTGATGTTGCCATCGTGGCGCCTGTAGATGAGGCTCGTCACGTCAACCGGCAGGATGATCGCGCCCGCCGACTTGGCGCGCATCATGAACTCGATGTCGTCCGTCGTCGCGAGGGTCTCGCTGAGCAACCCGACCCGATCGAAGAGCGAACGGCGCAGGAGCATCGATTGCAGCAGCACCGGCACATGGACCTTGTGCCATTTCGCAAGTTCCTCCCGCGTCGGCTCCCGCTCGGCGAGGAGCACCGTGCGCCCGACAACGCCGTCCGCGTCAGGCTCCGCCTCGAGCGCCGCGGCGAGGGCCATGAGACGCCCGTCCGGCCACAGATCGTCAGCATCCTGGAAGGCAACGACGTCTCCCGTCGCAACCCGCAATCCCCGATTCCGCGCCGCCCCGATACCGCCGTGGCCCTCACGGACGAGGACCACTCTTTCGCCGTAGGATAATCCGACCTCCGTCGAGCCGTCCGTGGAGCCGTCGTCGACCAGAATGACCTCGTCGGGAGCCAGCGACTGTCCGAGCACGCTGTCGATGGCGGGCCGGAAATACGGGCCGGGATTGTAGAAGGGAATGATGCAGCTGATCCTCATCCCGTCCTCCCGCGCCGCCGCTTGAGCGCTTCCCGAAAGACGCTGATCATGTGCGACCTTGACACACTGTCGTCGACCGACGCGTTGTGGTCGTGCAGCCGATAGATCAGCGTGATCGTGTCGATATATTTCGCTCCGATCTTGTGTTCGCTTCGACGCATCATGAAGTCGGTGTCGTCCGCGTAGCCCACACTGGTGCTAAACCTTCCGACCTTGGCGAAGACGTCGGGCCTGAAGAGCAGCGATCCCACCAGCATCTCGCGTGGCCCGGTCTCCATTGTCGAGAACAAGGGGCGCGGCACAGTGACCTGATTGAGTATCTCGACCTGTCCGATGATGACGCCCACTTCGGGAGATGCTGCCAGCGCCTCGGCCATGATGTGGTTGCGCTCCTCCGGCCAGAGGTCGTCCTGGTCGATGAAGGCGATTGCCTCGCCGGTGACATGGTCGAGCCCGGCGTTGCGCGCCGCCGCGACGCCCTGGTTATCCTGACGGAAGACCTTCAGACGATCGCCGAAACTGCTGAGGATCGCCGGCGATTCGTCGTTCGACCCGTCGTCGATGACGATCACCTCGTACGGCGCCAGCGTCTGGGCGCAGACCGAATCGAGCGTCTCGCGGAGGTAGCGCGCCCCGTTGTAGACGGGAATGACGACGCTGATCCTCATGCCGCCCACGCGTCCGGCAGGAGCTCGCCAAGGGCCCGTGCCGCGGCAAAGGGGTCGGGTCCAGGATCGAGGGCATAGCAAGGGATATCCCGGACGACCGCGGAGATCTTGGAGAAGCTTTGCGCGTCGTCGCCCTGGATGCTCTGGCGTGCGGCGAAGGCGATCTTGCGGACGGTCTCCGAGCGGCCGAGCGGCGACAGGGCCGGCTCCGGTGCCCCGGCGAGGTAGGGGACAACGACGGCGACGATTCGAGCGGTGGCGGCCGTGCAAGCGCCCATGCGGGCCAGGTCGAGTTCCGCCTTGATCTCCCCGGAATCGTCGGAGACTCCGAGAGACGACGTCATCGCGTCGCGGAAGATGCCGAACATGTCCGTCCGCACCCGACAAGAACTGTAGAGCGCCGCCGCGACAGGCGGATCGGCCCGGACGAGGATGGCGTCGTCGCCGAGATAGTTCCAGCCGGTCATGGCGGCGGCGAGGGCGATGCTGGTCTTGCCGGCACCGCTCATCCCGACCACGACCACGGCCCGCCCCCCGCGTGCGATGGCGGCGGCATGGATGGGCAGCCATGGCGTGTCGAGCGAGAGGCCCTTGAGGGCATGAAGCAGGGGCCGGGCGACATGCCAGGATGCCACCCCTTCCGGCCGGGTGAACCACACCAGCCCGCGCCGGCGTCGGCGGTCGATCGCCGTCAGGTAGCCGCCGGCCTCGTCGAGCCACAGATAGTAGAGCTCAGGCGTGGAACGGAGTACGGCATCGCCGCGATGCGCGGCGGCGGGCAGGAGCGCACCGTAGCGTTCCGGGCTCCCTCCGACGACATCGATGGACCAGGCCCCTTCGGCGGGCGCCGACCGGCGGGAGGCGATCATGCTGGAAAGGAGAGGTATGCGGCCCACCGGCGCCAGCCGCAGCGCGATCGCGATGTCGCCCAGGACAAAGGTTGCCTCCGGCTCGGCTGTGAGTTCCTCCCCGGCCCGATCCATGGCATCCGCCACCAGGTCGCGAAGGTCAGCCATCGCGCGCGGATCAGCCCTGGGCGTTCGGCGCAGCGTGCGGCCAGCCCATGTCCTCAACGTCGTGGACCGGGTCGAGGACCAGGAGGTCCTGCATGTCGGTGAACCGCTCCAGGACGGGAAGTCCGTAGTCCTCGCCGCGCTGCGCGGGAATCGGACTCCATTCCCCCGCCGCCGGTGCATCGTCGGGCTGAACCAGCCCCTCCGCGAGCAGGTCCGCGACGAGCTTGTCCGCGGCCGCGCCAAAAGCGACCGCATCGAGACCGGCGATCCCCGCGATCTCACGCGAGACACGATCGAGCGGAAGTCCAGCCATCAGGCCTTCCCATACCTGCGCGGCGGACCCCAGGAGGCTGTAGTATACTCCAGTGAAGAAGTTCGCGACCACGACCTCGTCACCAAACGAACGCGCGCCGATATTGGGCGACGGATGGATGCGGTAGTGCATGCTTCGACCCCGACCTGCAGTTCCAAGCCCCGGTCGCGAGGACCTACCGACGACTCTGGGCTCCCTGTGACGCGTGCATTCTATGCCACGCGCATAGGCTGCGATCAATTCGCCCCGACCTTGCGGACATCCGGCCGGCCGGAGAATTGACGGGCGCCGCCGTGCCGGGCATTCCTCGCCGTCGAAGCCATGACCGCGATCATCGCCATCGACGACCCGGACGACCCGCGCATCGCCGCCTATCGCGACATCCGCGAGCGCGACCTCGTCGGCCGTGAGAGGCTGTTCATCGCCGAGGGCGAGGTGGTCCTGCGGATGCTGCTCCGCCGGTCGCTGCACCCGGCGGTATCGCTGCTCATCGACGAAAGGCGCCTTCCGGCCCTCGCCGGCCTGATGGCCGACGTTCCGGACGACGTACCCATCCATTCCGCGCCCCAGCCGGTGCTCGACCGCATCGCCGGCTTCCCGCTCCATCGCGGCATCCTCGCCGTCGGCCGGCGCGCGGCCCTGCCGGACGCCGCGGCGCTGCTCGGGGACGCGGGGGAGCAGGCCATCGCCGTCGTTCTCTGCGGCATCGCCAACCACGACAACATGGGCGGCATCTTCCGCAACGCGGCGGCCTTCGGCGCCAGCGCCGTCATCCTCGACAGCGATTGCTGCGATCCGCTGTACCGGAAGGCGATCCGCGTCTCGGTCGGCGCCGCGCTGACGGTGCCGTTCGCGCGGCTCGGCCGGGGCGAGGACGCCGCGGCGCTTCTCGCCGCCCACGGTTTCGAGGCGCTGGCGCTCAGCCCGGCGGGGGCCGCGAGGCTTTCCGACGTCGTCGTGCCGGGGCGGGTCGCCGCCGTCTTCGGGAGCGAGGGCCCGGGACTGCCGGCCGCGCTCCTCGCCCGCACCCGCACGGTCCGAATAGCCATGGCCGGCGAGATCGACTCGCTCAACGTCGCCACCGCAAGCGGCATCGTCCTCCACCACCTCGCCGCGAACCGGGAAGCGCCGGAAACGGCCGCGGGCGCCTGAATCAGGCCGATGGCGATGGCGTGCCGACGGCACGACGCCGGGGATCGTATTGGATCATGATGTCGCGATGACGCCGGGCGATGCCGTCCCAGTCGTTCTCCTCGAGAATCCGGTCGCGGCGCGCGCAGCGGAGGTGCTCGTAGTCCCCCGTCGCCAGGACCGCGGCCAAGGCATCGACGTCGCCCTTGGGGAAGTATGACCCCTGCTCCAGCCCGACCTCGAGATGCGGGGGGATGTCCGAGATGAGGATCGGCGCATCCGCCGCGAGCGCCTCGAGGACCACCATCGGGAAGCCCTCCAGATACGAGGGATGGACGAAGAGCGCGGCGTTCTCGTAGAGCGTCTGCACCTCGGCCGTGCAGCGCGCGCCGGCGAAGACGATGTCGTCCGAGCCGGCTTCCTGAAGCTGCGCCGCATAGTCGTCGCTGCCGATCGAACCGCCGACGATCACGAGCTTCAGGCCTTCCGGACGGGCGATCCGGTAGGCCGCGATGACGTCGTGGAAGCCCTTGAAGGGGTCGATGCGCCCGACGCAGAGGATGTAGCCGCGCCGCGTGAGCCCGAGTTCGGCGAGGAGGTCGCCGGCGGCGTCACCCCCCACCGAATCCATCGGCGGGGCACCGTTCCGGATCGTCACGAAACGGTCCTTCCGGTCCGGCCGCCGCGCCACGAGCTTCCCGCGAATGACGTTGGAGACGCAGACAACCTGGTCGGCAAAGGTCGCCATCATCCACTCCCCCGTACGCAGGAACCAGCGCCCGAAGCGGCCGAACTTGGGCCGCTCGTAGTCGGTGGCGTGGTGGGTGCCGATGACGCGGAAACCGAGCAGGCGGGCCAGCGGGGTGAAGAAGCCGGGGCCGACGGCATGGATGTGGACGAGGTCGGGATGAAGGAACAAGCGGGCGTAGAAGAGAGCGAGCACCGTGTGGACCACGGTCTGGAGCGAGGACGCCTTCGGCGCCCAGAGCGCGATCACCCGAACGCCCGACACCTCACCCGGCTTCACGTATCCCTTTCGGCCGATGACGGTGATGTCGAGCGACTTGTCGAGTTCCGCGAGGCGGGGATATAGCTGCTCGCAATGGGTCTCGATGCCACCCATGACGTCCGGAATGCCGCGCAGGCCGATCGCACAAATCCTCACCGGCCGGCCCTCCATCTTCCGCCGGAGCATATATAGACACACAATCGGCGATACATAAGGTTTTAATAAAACACGGATGGGATATCAGGAGATGCAGAGGCCATACAGCACCGGTGCGCCGTGACAAAGGATGACCTGGGCCGACGCAGAGACGGACGCAGCCCGACGATCCGGCCGACGGAATGGCCTGGACACAACCATGTCGAGCACCTCAGAGGATGCGCGGCGTTGACGGGGTCTGGGCCTTGAAGGACGGGACACGGGCCCGCCTGAAGCGGACCGTCATCGGCGCCGGACTCGAGGCGAGCGCGATCCTCGCCGCGCTCGGCGCCTTTCCCGGCGCGCGCGGCCGCGGGGCGATCTTCACGCTCCATCATGTCCGCCCGGCACGGGCCGGCGCCTTCCAGCCCAACGCCCTTCTCGAAATCACCCCCGCCTTCCTGGAGGCGGCCATCGCGGCGCTCCGAGAGGCGGACTACGACTTCATCCCCCTCACCATGGTGCCCGACCGCCTCGCCGGGCCGCCGGGACGACCCTTCGCCTGCTTCACCCTCGACGACGGCTATCGCGACAATGCCGTCCATGCGGCGCCGGTGTTCACCCGGAACGCCGTGCCCTTCACGATCTTCCTGACCAGCGGCTTCATCGAAGGCTCGCGCTCGATGTGGTGGGAGACGCTGGCGGCGCTGCTCGGCCGGGTGGACGAGGTACCGTACGAGTTCCCCAATGGTCCCGATATTCTCGCCGCCGCGGCGCCCGGCGAGAAACGCGCCGCCTTCGACCGGATCGCGCGGGAGATCAACACCGGGGACGAACTGGCGGCCGTGGCGCGCCTCGACCGGATCGCCTCGGAACACGGGATCGCCCCGCTGCGGATCACGGCGGAGGAAGCCATGCGCGCCGACGAGCTCAAGGCGCTGCTCGCCAACCCGCTCGTCGCCTACGGGGCCCACACCGTCACCCATCGCGGTCTCGCCCGGCTGCCGCCGGCGGAGGCCGAGGCGGAGATCGCAGGATCGATGGAGACGGTCGCGGCCCTGACCGGCAGCCTGCCGACGACCTTCGCCTATCCCTATGGCGACGCACGCTCCGTGGCGCCGCATGTCCGGGAGACTCTGAAGCGGCTCGGGATCGCCATCGGCGTGACGACCCGGCCCGGCACGCTCCGCCCCGAGATGGCGGCCGACCTCACCGCAGCGCCGCGCATCTCGCTGAACGGCCTCTACCAGAAGGCGCGCTTTGTCCGGGCGCTCGCATCGGGCATACCCTTCCGGCTGATGGGCGCGGGGCGCTCGGCATAGCGGGCGAGGGGCATGAAAGACGCACGGGTTCTGGTCACAGGTGGTGCCGGCTATATCGGCTCGGAGGTCGCGCGCGCCCTCTGCGATGCCGGCGCTTCGGTGACGATCCTCGACAATCTCTCCACCGGGTCGCGGCTCGCCCTGCCCGGAAGCGCCCGGTTCGTCGAGGGCGACCTCGGCG
>JAEZEN010000298.1 GCA_023433185.1 Pseudomonadota bacterium
GGCTAAGCCCCCCCCCGACGTCGCCCCGTCGACATCGTAGTCCCCGAACACCGCCATCGACTCGCCGGCCACGACGGCATCGGCGATGCGCGCGGCGGCGGCATCCATCGCGGTCAGCACCGAGGGATCGGGCATCAGGCGCTTGAGCGCCGGTTCGAGAAAGTGCGGCACGTCGTCGGCCGCCACCCCGCGCCCGGCCAGGACGCGGGCGACGATGTCGGACACCGCGTGGCGCTGGGCGATGGAGGTGGCGATCCGCGCTCCTGCCTCGTCGAGGCGCGATACCCAGCGCCGCCCGGTCAGCGAGCGAGCGACGCCGAGGAAGGCGCGCGCCGCAGCAGGACGGGGGAGAAGATCGAGCATGATCGCGAATCGGTCCGTTGAAGCGTGATTCTACGCAATTCGCCCCGGTTGCGCGCCCCGTCGCGCCGGTCCGGCCAGGACGGTGCGTCCGCGATTGACGGAGAGCGCGGCTGCGAAGCCGCACCCGCCGGGGAAATCGCCGGCGCCACCGCCTCGGTTAACGCTCCGTTAACCACCTCCCGGCGACTTTGGCTAACCGTTCATTAACTCCGGTTAACAAGACCTTGTCGCTCGCCGCCGAAGCGCCGTCGCGCCCGAAGCTCCGCCTCGCCGGACGCTCCTTTCTCGCCTTCGTCCTCGAGCCGGCCGCGCCGGTCGCGGACTGGCTCGCCGATCTCGACGACGTGGCGCGGAAATCCGCGGCCTTCTTCGCCAACCGGCCCGTGATCCTCGACCTCAGCACGCTTCGCCCCGACAAGGCGGAGGCCGAACTCCTCCTCGAATCCCTCAAGGTGCGCGCGATCCGGGTGATGGCTGTCGAGGGCATCGACCCCGAAATGCTGGGCCCCGGACTGGCGCCGCTGGCGGCCGGCGTTCCCTCGGCGAAGCCGATCGAGATACCCGACGGCAAGGCGACCGCAGAGCCGGGCAAGGCGGAGCCCCCGGCCCCGGCTCCGGTCTCGATGATCGTCGATCGTCCCGTGCGCTCGGGGCAGACGATCTACTTCCCCGAGGGCGATCTCACCGTCATCGGCTCGGTATCCTCGGGCGCCGAGGTGATCGCGGGCGGCTCGGTCCACGTCTACGGGGCGCTCCGCGGCCGCGCCGTGGCCGGCGCGACCGGCAATGCCGCAGCCCGCATCCACTGCAGCCGCTTCCATGCCGAACTGGTCGCCATCGACGGCAACTACATGGCCGCCGAGGACGCCCCGCAGAAGCTTGCCGGCAAGCCGGTCAACATCCGCCTCCAGGGCGGCTCTCTCGTCACGCAGATCATGGAATGACGCCCGAAAGGAGCAGGAACGCAATGGGCACGGTTCTCACAGTCACCTCCGGCAAGGGCGGGGTCGGCAAGACGACGTCGACCGCCGCCATCGGTGCAGCGCTCGCCCTGAGCGGCCAGCGGGTCGCCGTCGTCGACTTCGACGTCGGCCTCAGGAACCTCGACCTGGTGCTCGGCGCCGAGCGCCGGGTCGTCTTCGACTTCATCAACGTCGTCCAGGGCCAGGCCAAGCTCAACCAAGCCCTGATCCGCGACAAGCGGCTGGAGAACCTCTACCTCCTCCCCGCCTCGCAGACCCGCGACAAGGACGCCCTCACCGACGACGGCGTCACCTTCGTCATCGACGCGCTCCGCGAGGACTTCGACTGGGTGATCTGCGACAGCCCGGCGGGCATCGAGCGCGGCGCGCTGCTCGCCATGCGCCACGCCGACATCGCGATCGTCGTCACCAATCCCGAGGTCTCCTCGGTCCGCGATTCCGACCGCATCGTCGGCCTCCTCGACGCCCGTACGCTCGCCGCCGAGCGCGGACAGCAGGTCGAGAAGCACATCCTGATCACCCGCTACGACGCGGCCCGCGCCGCACGCGGCGAGATGCTGTCGGTCGAGGACGTGCTCGACATCCTGTCGCTGCCGCTGATCGGCATCGTCCCAGAGAGCCAGGCGGTGCTGCGGGCCTCCAATGTCGGCTCGCCGATCACCCTTGCCGACCCGCAGAGCGCGTCGGCCAAGGCCTACATGGATGCCGCCAAGCGGCTGCGCGGCGACACCGTGCAGATGACCGTTCCCACCGGCAAGCGCGGCTTCTTCGGGAGCCTTTTCGGGAGGGCTGCCTGATGTTCAGCTTCTTCAAGTCCAGGTCCACCGCACCGGTCGCCCGCGACCGCCTCAAGGTGCTGCTCGCCCACGAGCGGGCCTTCCTCAACAAGCCCGACCTGATCGCGGTGCTGCGGGAGGAGATCCTCGCCGTCATCCGCAAGCACGTCCCGGTCGAACCGGAGAACGTGCGGGTCACCACCGAACGCGATGCCAAGGTATCGACCCTGTCGGTGGACATCGAGATCCCGATGGATCATCCGGCGGCCGCGGCGGCCTGACGGCGGGCGGGACGTCCGTCATCGTCCTGTTGACGGGGCGCGGGAAGTTCATACGCTCGGGCGTGCCACCCGGTGGCGCGCTCCTTTCGTCATGCCCTACGCCAACCCCGTCGGAGTTTCGAGCCATGCCGAAGCCACTCTCCCTCGTCGCCCTCGCCACCCTCCTCGCAGCCGGCCCCGCCCTCGCCGAGGATTGCGCGCCGCCGACGGCGGCCGAGCTCGAGGCGATCGCCGTAGCCTATTTCGACGCCTTCAACGCGGCCGACAGCGACGCCCTCGACGCGCTGCTCGCGCCCGACTACGTACAGAACATGGGCGCCATCATGAGCCAGGACCGGGCGCTCCACCTGGATCGCATGATGGCCGTCCGCTCCGGATTCCCCGATGGCGTCTACACGATCGACTGGACGCTGATCGACGGCGACAAGGTGGTGATCCGCAATACCTTCCGCGGCACCCATGAAGGCGAATTCGCGGGCGTGCCCGCGAGCGGCAATCCCGTCGCCGTCGGCGCCTTCCACGTCCATCGCGTCGCCTGCGGCAAGATCGCCGAGACGTGGAACGCCGGCGACGCGCTCGGCCTGTTCTACCAGATGGGCGCGCTCGACCTGAAGATGACCACCGCGCCGGACGAGGAAGTGCCGGCCTCGCAGCCGCCGGAGATGGCGGAGTGCCCGACGACGACCCCGGAGGAGAATGTCGCCAGTGCGCGGCGCTGGTATGACGAGGCGCTCAATGCGCGCACCCTCGCGGTCATCGACGAGATCGCCTGGCCCAACATGGTGCACCATTCCGGCCTGGTGCCCGATGCCGTCGGCGCCGAGGCGGTGAAGGGCAGCCTCGCGCCCCTCAGCGCGGCCTTCCCCGACATCCGGTTCACCGTCGACGACGTGATCGCCGACGAGGACACGGTGCTTGTCCGCTGGACCGGCAAGGGCACGCATGACGGCACCGCCTTCCTCGGCGTCGCGACCAGCGCCAAGCCGGTCGAGTTCGCCGGCATGAACGCCTTCCGCTTCCAGTGCGGGCGGATGATCGAGGGCTGGTCGGAGGCGAACGGCCTCGGCCTGCTGCGGCAGCTCGGCGGCCTTCAGTAGACCGGACGCCGCGCAGATACCTCCCGGCTCCAGGGAGCCGGGAGGCGGATCGCTCCGCTATTCGTTGACCGACTGCGCCGACGAGGCGGCACGGACGAGCTTCACGAACTCGGCGCGGAGCCCGAACTCGTCGGCGCCCCTGGCGCCCTTGGCGAGGGCGGCGATCTCGTCCCAGCCGTAGCCGGCGCCGAGCCAGGGATCGCCGCGGAGCTTCTGGCCATAGGCAGCGACCGCCAGCGCGAAGCGGGTCGACTCTGGCGCCTCGGCCAACGCCGCCGGCCGGTCGACGTCGGTGACCGGGCGCGTGATCAAGTGTGAGGTCCCCTCGCCCGGCAGCTTGTAGCGAACCTTGACGAAGGCGGTCTCCTCGCTCGGCCCCGACGGGCCGGTGCTGACCTTCTGGTAGCGAAGCGGATCGGCGGCGAGCGGCCCGCCGACCGGCGTGATCTCGTAGAGTGCCGTGACCGAGGCGCCCGAGCCGACCTCGCCGGCATCGACCTGGTCGTTGTTGAAGTCCTCGCGGTTGAGGAGCCGGGTCTCGTAGCCGATCAGCCGATACTCGGCGACGCGGTCGGGATTGAACTCGACCTGGATCTTGACGTCGTCGGCGATCGGGAAGAGCGATCCGGAGAAGTCGTCGCGGAACAGCTTGTGGGCCTCGTCGAGGGTGTCGATGTAGGCCGCCGTGCCGTTACCGGACTGGGCGAGGGTCTGCATCATCAGGTCGTTGTAGTTGTCGCCGCCGAAGCCATAGACCGAGAGGTAGACGCCGCTCTTGCGCTTCTCGGCAACGAAGTCCTCGAGCATCGTCTCGCTGGCGATGCCGACGTTGAAGTCGCCGTCGGTCATCAGGATCACCCGGTTGACGGCGTTGGCGTCGAAGCGCTGCTCGGCCATGGCATAGGCGAGCGCCAGGCCCTCGCCGCCCGCCGTCGAACCGCCGGCGGACATGGCCTTCACGGCGCAGCGGATCTTGAGCTTCTCGCTGCCCGGGGTCGGCCTGAGCACCGCGCCGGCGGCCCCGGCATAGACGGCGATCGACACCGTGTCCTCGGGCCGGAGCTGGTCGATCAGCACGTCGAGCGCCTTCTTGACCAGCGGCAGCTTCTCGGGCTGGTTCATCGATCCGGAGACGTCCATCAGGAACACGAGGTTGAGCGGTGGCCGCTCGCCCGGCGCGATGTCGTAGCCCTGGAGCCCGATATGGACGATCTCCTTGCCCGGCGCCCAGGGCGACGGCACGAGGGTGGCGTTGATCGCGAAGGGCACGTCGGGGTCGCTTGGCAGCGCGTAGCCGTAGTCGAAATAGTTCACGAGTTCCTCGACGCGGACCGCGTCGCGCGGCGGCAGGTACCCGTCGTTGAGGAAGCGCCGGACGTTGGCATAGGAGGCGGTGTCGACGTCGATCGAGAAGGTCGAAACCGGGTCGTCGGCGACCTGCTTCACCGGGTTCAGGGTCGCGTTCGGGTACTTCTCGGTGTTGACCGGCTGCTGGTAGGGGCCGCCCATGTCAGCCCCGTGCTCCATCATCACGCTGCTTGGCGCCGAATGCGGTACCGGCGACGAGGGCGGCGGCTGTGGCGCGGCGAGGCCGACAACCGGGCCGCCCTTGCGGAGGGACCCGGAGCCGCCGGAGCGGCTACGGATGCCGCCACCGTCCTCGTCGCCGCTCCCGATATCGAAGCCCAGTTCGGCGCAAGCGCGCGCCGAAGGTAGTCCCTCCCGCTCCGCACGGTCCGCGGCACGCACCGGGCTGGCCGACAATGCGCTCGCGGAGAGAAGAAACGAGAAGGCGCAAGCCGTTTTCACGGGCACTGACAGGTGGCTCATCATGGCCAACGTCTCCGACAGCGCCCCCCGCCTGCGGAGAAGGTCCCACTGCAATTGGCGGGCTTTTGGGCCGGATAGCGGCACAATCATGGACAAACGTTCATGTTCGCCCCGGTCGGGGCGTCGCGTCAGGGAGCCGCGAGCGGCGTGAAGGTGCGCCGGTAGATGCCCGCCATCCACGTCCGGAAGACAGCGCCGGCCTGCGCCGACCCGTCCGCGCCGGCCATGGGATGGCGTACCGCGACGATGGCGATCGCGCCGCCGGTCGCCTCGGCGAGCACGCTCACCGACTTCCGCTCCTCGGCGCCCGCCGCGATCATCGCGATGAATGTCGCGAAGGTCGCACCGGCGATGTCGTCCCGCTCGACGACACGCTTCTCGATGCTGCCCTGCACCTGGTCGAGCAGCGATGCCGTCCCCTCGCCGGGGCTCCAGGCGCGCAGGCGCTCGGCGAGCACGGTCGCTGCCGCGTCGGCCGATTCTCGGTCGGGATAGGGCAGCGCGATCACCGCAAGCTGGTCGGCGCCATCCTGCATGTCGGCGAGGAAGGCGAGCGGGTAGAGCGGCAGGCGCGGCCCTGCCGCCTCCGGTCCGATCGCCTTCCGAAGCGCATCGAGATCGAAGGAGGGCGATGTCGTGAACTGCGAGAAGAAGGCGCCGGGATCCTCGGCCGACCCGACGTCGCGGAGCATCAGCGCCGTCGCCTGGAGGAGCGCCGCGCCGGTTTCGTCCTCGATGCCGGCAAGGATCGCGGCCGAAAGCACCGCCACCGGCGACGCCGCCACCTTCCCCGCCGCGGGCGCGGCGACCGCAGCCAGCGTCGGCCAGTTGTTCGTGTGGACGACGAGGCCATCCTTGACCGCGACCCGGCTCGCCCGCGGAAGGCGGCCGAGAAGGAAGTCGCCCTCGGCGAGATCGTCCTTCTGGCCGAGCGCCATCGCATTGTCGTCGAGGTGGTGCCAGACCGCGAAGCCCTCGAGCTGCCGCTCGGCGAAGCCGCGGGCCGCCAGCGCCGCACCGATCCGCCCCGGCTGGGCGAAGCCCGCACCGCCGGCGACGACCGTCACCGTGTCCGGCGGCTGCCAGAAGGTCATCGCGGCGTCGATGTCGAACCAGTTGATGCCGAGCGCCTCGACCGAGCCCGCCGCCCGCAGGCCGATGCCGATCGGGTAGCCGAGGACCTCGGGCGGGCCGGCCTGGATGCGGCGCAGGGCGTCGATCCAGGCCCCGCGTCGCTCACCGTCGAGCGAGTCGAACTCGGCGTCGGACGAGGGCGGAACGACTCCCGCCGCCGCGGCGATCGCCCCGAGGTCGACATAGCCGAACACCGGCGCCGAGGCGGTGGTCGCGCCAGTGTCGGGCAGGAGGCGGAGCAGCGCCGCGAGGTCCGGCCTGTCCCCTGCCGCGGCGGGGCCGGCCAGCGCCGCCACCAGAACAAGCGCGAGACTGCTTTTCCAACGGCCGCGCTTCATGTCAGCCATGCTGGCCGCGCGCGCGGGCGTCGCGCAACAGCGCTTCCAAGGTGCCCAAATCCAGCCGTGGCCCCAGCAGGTCATCGAGCATCAGAGGGCAGTCTCCCGGAAGCTCGGCGATCATGGCCTGTTCAGCGGCGTTGCCACCCATTTCGACCTGGGCACGGGCGTCCGACCAAAGGGTGCTCATATCGATCCGGCTCCGCATGGAGGGAACGAACCGACGTCGCAACCCGCTGTGAAAGGCTGCGAGTTCCCCGCGCCAATGCCTGGCCGGTTCGGTTTCCGGCGCCGCCACCAACTTCACGAGGTGCACCAAGATCAGTTCGATATGGCTCTCGACTGCCGCGAGTTCGGACCGCCCCACGCTCTCGATCTCCTCCGCGACGTTGTCGATGTCGAGTTCGTTCGGCACGGTGATCCGACCGTCGCGAAGACGGCGAATCGCCGCCGCCTGCTGCTCGGACCACAGGAGGATGTCGTCGTCGTAGAGGGTCGAACCGCCCATTTGCGCGCTCCACCGACGGCTCGTCACCGGCCGCCCGGTTGCCCCAGCCTACACCAACCGGCTCTGCTCGACAGCTGCCGCGATGAAGGCCGCGAAGAGCGGATGCGGGGCGAACGGCCGCGACTTGAGCTCGGGATGATACTGGACGCCGATGAACCAGGGATGGTCGGCGAGTTCCATCGTCTCGGGCAGCAGCCCGTCCGGCGAGAGGCCGGCGAAGCGGACGCCGTGCTTCTCGAGCGCCTCGCGATAGTTGATGTTGATCTCGTAGCGGTGGCGGTGGCGCTCGGTGATCTCGGTCGTGCCGTAGACCTCGGCGATCCGGCTGCCCCGGGCGAGCATCGCCGGATAGGCGCCGAGCCGCATGGTGCCGCCGAGGTCGTCGCCTTCCTTGCGGCGCTCGAGCTGGTTGCCGCGCACCCATTCGGTCATCAATCCGACGATCGGTTCGGAGGCCTCTCCGAACTCGGACGAACCGGCGCCATCGAGGCCGGCCAGACTGCGCGCCGCCTCGATGGTCGCGAGCTGCATCCCGAAGCAAATTCCGAGGAACGGCACCTTGTGCTGGCGGGCGAAGCCGGCGGCGTTGATCATGCCCTCGGAGCCGCGCTTGCCGAAGCCGCCGGGTACCAGGACGCCGTCGACGCGGTCGAGCCGCGCAGCGAGGTCGCCGGCTTCGAGCGTCTCGGACTCGATCCACTCGAGGTTCACCTTGACGCGGTTGGCGATGCCGCCGTGGTGGAGCGCCTCGACCAGCGACTTGTAGGCGTCCTTGAGGCCGGTGTACTTGCCGACGATGGCGACGGTGACCTCGCCCTCGCGGCCGGTGATGGCCGCGTTGATCTCGTGCCAGCGGCCGAGATCGGGCATCGGGGCGTCGGTGATGCCAAAGGCGGCGAGCACCTCCTCGTCGAGGCCTTCCTGGTGATAGGCGATGGGGACGTTGTAGATGTTGGCAACGTCGAGCGCCTGGATGACCGCCGACGGCCGGACGTTGCAGAACAGCGAGAGCTTCCGCCGTTCCTCGCTCGGGATCGGCCGGTCGGCGCGGACCAGGAGCAGGTCCGGCTGGATGCCGATCTGGCGCAGCGCGCTCACCGAGTGCTGCGTCGGCTTGGTCTTCAATTCCCCCGCCGAGGGGATGTAGGGCATCAGCGTGAGGTGGATGTAGATCGCGTGGCCGCGCGGCAGGTCGTTGCCGAGCTGGCGGATCGCCTCGAAGAACGGCAGGCCCTCGATGTCGCCCACCGTGCCGCCGATCTCGCAGAGCACGAAGTCGACATCGTCGTTGCCGTCGAGGATGAACTGCTTGATGGCGTCGGTGACGTGGGGAATGACCTGGACCGTGGCGCCGAGGTAGTCGCCGCGCCGCTCCTTGGCGATGATGTCCTGGTAGATGCGGCCGGTGGTAATGTTGTCCATACGGGTCGCCGCACGCCCGGTGAAGCGCTCGTAGTGCCCGAGGTCGAGATCGGTCTCGGCGCCGTCGTCGGTGACGAAGCACTCGCCGTGCTGGTAGGGGCTCATCGTCCCCGGGTCGACGTTGAGGTAGGGATCGAGCTTGCGCAGCCGCACCCTGTAGCCACGGGCCTGGAGAAGCGCCGCGAGCGCCGCCGAAGCGATGCCTTTGCCGAGGGATGAGACCACGCCGCCGGTTATGAAGACGTACCGCGCCATGGGTCTCGACCTTTAGTCCGAACCGGCCGATTCGGGGAGTCGAATCTCGCCGGCCTGAAATGGCGGAAGGCCCGGCGGGACTGGACGATCGCGCCGGGCCTCGAAAACATGGGAAGCCCGCTACTGCGGGACCTGCGGCGCGCCCGGCTCGGGGGTCGCCGGCGCCGGCGTCATCTGGTCGAGCTGATCGAGCACCGACCCGTCCTGACTGCCGCCGATGGGCGCCGGCTGGGTGGTGCCCTGCGCCGGTACGTTGTCGAGGATCGACGACGGCCGGTCGCCGTAGCGGGTGAGGATCGTGAGGATGATCGAGGTCGCGAAGAAGGCCGCGGCGAGAATGGAGGTCGTCCGGGTGAGCATGTTGCCCGTCCCGCGCGCCAACATGAAGTTGCCGCCGCCGCCACCGCCGCCGATGCCGAGCGCACCGCCTTCGGAGCGCTGCATGAGCACGACCGCGATGAGCGCCACGACCACCATCAGGTGAATGACGATGATGACGGTTTCCATGGGTCAGTCTGTCCTTGAATTGGGCGCGTTGTACACGATTGCCCCGCGGCTCGCCAGCGTCAGTGCGCCGCGGCGACGATGCCGAGGAAATCGGCGGCTTTGAGGCTGGCGCCCCCGACGAGGGCGCCGTCGACGTCGTCCAGCGCCAGGATCTCGGCGGCGTTGGAGGGCTTCACCGACCCTCCGTAGAGGATGCGGACCGCCTTCGCGCCATCGCCGAAGCGCTCGGCCAGACGCGATCGTATATGGGCATGGGCGGCGGCGATGTCATCACTCGACGCGGTGAGGCCGGTTCCGATCGCCCAAACCGGCTCGTAGGCGATTACAAGGTTCTCAGCCGTCGCGCCGTCCGGCACCGAACCAGCGAGCTGTTTCGCCAGCACGGCATTGGTCTCGCCGGCCTTCCGCTCCGCCTCGGTCTCGCCGATGCAGAGGACGACGAGCAGCCCCGCCCGCCAGCCGGCCTCGGCCTTGGCGCGCACCAGCTCATTCCCCTCCTTGTGGTCCGCCCGCCGCTCGGAATGGCCGACGATCACCAGCTTTCCCCCCGCATCGGCGATCATTTCGGCCGAGATGTCGCCGGTATGCGCACCGGTCGCCTTGGGGTGACAATCCTGCCCGCCAATCAACAGGTTGGAGCCATTGGCTCGCGCGACGGCCTGGGCGATCAGGGTCGCCGGCGGGCAGATCGCCACGTCGGAGGTCGCGCTGGCGATCCCGGCCTTGACGGCGTCGACCTCGGCG
>JAEZEN010000318.1 GCA_023433185.1 Pseudomonadota bacterium
CGTTGCGGGGCGGCACGGGCGCATGTCCTTATGCCGTCTCGGCGGCGGGCTCGCCCGCAGCCTCGGGGTCGTCGCCGGCTTCTTCTTCGGCGGCGTTGGCCCGGTCGAGGTCCTCCTGCGTGATCCAGCCGGCCTTGAGCCGCGCCTGCATGATCATTGCCTCGGCGTCGGCCCGGGAGATGTCGAAGCCGTCGAGCGCGCCCGGCGTGCGGGTCGACTCGCCGTCCTTCCGCTCGACATAGCCGACGAGGTCGTCCGGCACGAGGCCGGCGAAGTCCTCGACGGTCCTGATGTCGGCCTTGCCGAGGGCGACCAGCGCCGCCGTGGTGACGCCGGGAATCTCCCTCAGTTCGTCCGCGACGCCGAGTGCCGTGCGCTCCGCATCCTGCTCGGCCTCGATGCGGCCGAGATATTCCCGCGCCCGTTCCTGCAGCTCGGTCGCCGTCTCGTCGTCAAATCCCTCGATGGAGGCGAGGTCGTCGAGCTCAATATAGGCGATCTCCTCGACATTGGCGAAGCCCTCGGAGGCGAGCAACTGGCCCACCACCTCGTCGACATCGAGTGCCGCGATGAACAGGGCCGAGCGCTCCTGGAACTCCTTCTGCCGGCGCTCCGATTCCTCCTGCTCGGTGAGGATGTCGATGTCCCAGCCGGTGAGCGGCGAGGCGAGGCGGACGTTCTGGCCGCGGCGGCCGATGGCGAGCGACAGCTGGTCGTCGGGCACCACGACCTCGATGCGCTCGGCCTCCTCGTCGAGGACGACCTTGGCGACCTCGGCCGGCTGCAGCGCATTGACGATGAAGGTCGCGGCGTCGCCGGACCACGGGATGATGTCGATCTTCTCGCCCTGGAGCTCGTTGACCACCGCCTGGACGCGACTGCCGCGCATGCCGACGCAGGCGCCGACGGGATCAATCGAGGAATCCCGCGAGATGACGGCGATCTTGGCGCGGCTGCCGGGGTCGCGGGCCACCGACTTCACCTCGATGATGCCGTCATAGATCTCGGGCACCTCCTGGGCGAAGAGGCGGGTCATGAACTGCGGGTGCGTGCGGGACAGGAAGATCTGCGGCCCGCGCTGCTCGCGCCGCACGTCGTAGATATAGGCCCGGATGCGGTCGCCATAGCGGAAGGACTCGCGCGGGATCATCTCGTCGCGGCGCACGATGCCCTCGCCGCGGCCGAGATCGACGATGACATTGCCGTACTCGACCCGCTTGACCTGGCCGTTGACGATCTCGCCGATCCGGTCCTTGAACTCATCGTACTGGCGGTCGCGCTCAGCCTCGCGGACCTTCTGGACGATGACCTGCTTGGCCGACTGGGCGGCGATGCGGCCGAAATCCATCGGCGGCAGCGGCTCGGCGATGAAGTCGCCGACCTGCGCGGCGGGATTGCGGCGACGGGCGTCGGCGACGAGGATGTCGGTGGCCGGGTTTTCGATCTCGTCGACCACCTTGAGCAGGCGCTGCAGCTTGATCTCGCCGGTCTTGGAATTGATCTCGGCGCGGACGTCGGTCTCCTGGCCGTAGCGGGACCGGGCCGCCTTCTGGATCGCATCCTCCATGGCGGTGACGACAATCATCCGGTCGATCGCCTTCTCGCGGGCGACCGCATCGGCAATCTGCAGCAGTTCGAGTCGGTTCGCACTGACGGCCATTTGTCTCTCCAGTCGTTCAGTGAGCCGGTGCGGCGTCGCCGCCGGCGTCGTCGTCGTCGGTACCATCCGCCCCGGCCGGCGGCTTCTGCCGGCGAAGCGATTCGTTGATGAGGGCGTCGGTCAGGACGAGCTTGGCCTCGGCGATGCCGGCGAGGGGCACCATGGCGTGGGGCTCGCCCTCGGCGGCGTTCTCGAGCGCGACGCGCACATGGTCGCCGTCGACGCCCGCGAGCCGGCCGCGGAACCGCTTGCGGCCGTTCAGCATCTGCTCGAGCTCGATCTTGGCGAGATGGCCGCCCCAGGTCTCGAAGTCGGAGTGGCGGACCAGCGGCCGGTCGATGCCGGGCGAGGAAACCTCGAGGTGGTATTCGCGGTCGATCGGGTCCTCGACGTCGAGGAGCGGCGACAGGTCGCGTGAGACGACCTCGCAATCGTCGACGCTCATGCTGCCGTCCGGCCGCTCGGCCATGATCTGCAACGTCGTGCCGTTCATCGCCGAGAGCTTGACGCGCACCAGACGGTAGCCGAGGCCTGCGATCGCGGGCTCGACGATGTTGGCGATGCGGGCCTCGAGACCGCGCTCGGTGACGATGCGGGGCTCGTATTCGGTTCCGGACAAGCGGATTCCCTTGACCTCGACCGGTTCAGGATATGGCTCTGGGAGCGGGGCTTCGCCGGCCCCACTCTCATAAACGAACCGATCGTTTTGAGAATTGTTGCCGCCCATATAGGCCCGGCGGTTGCAGAAAGCAACGTCCCCGCATAAATGCGCCAGCCGAACGCGCCGCTCCGTTCCGCCGGCCCGGGTCCGGACGGGCTCGCGTCCGGGCATGGCGGGCCGGCGCCCACTGTCCTATATGGGGGCGACCTTTTCCCACCGGACCCGCCTCCCGGAGCGCTGCCATGCCCGAAACCCAGATTGCCGTCACCGTGCTCACCGGCTATCTCGGGGCCGGCAAGACGACCCTCCTCAACCGCATCCTCAGTGAGAACCACGGCAAGCGCTATGCGGTCGTCGTCAACGAGTTCGGCGAGATCGGTATCGACAACGACCTGATCGTCGAGTCCGACGAGGAGGTCTACGAGATGAACAACGGCTGCGTCTGCTGCACCGTGCGCGGCGACCTGATCCGGGTGGTCGAGGGCCTGATGAAGCGGCCCGGCGGCTTCGACGGGATCCTCGTGGAGACCACCGGCCTCGCCGATCCGGCGCCGGTCGCCCAGACCTTCTTCATGGACGACGACGTGCGCGCCAAGGCCAAGCTCGACGCGGTGGTGACCGTCGCCGATGCCAAGCACCTGACCCAGCGCCTGGCGGATTCGCCCGAAGCGCAGGAGCAGATCGGCTTCGCCGACGTCATCCTCCTCAACAAGACCGACCTCGTCAGCCCGGAGGAACTCTCCGCCGTCGAGCGCCGCATCCGTGCGATCAACCCCCATGCCGTGATCCACACGACCGAGCGCTGCGCGATCGCGATCGACAAGGTGCTCGACCGCGGCGCCTTCGATCTCGAGCGGATCCTGTCGCTCGACCCGGACTTCCTCGAGGGCGGTCACGACCACGACCATCACCACCATGATCACGATCACCACGATCATGACCATGACCATGATCATGATCATGACCATGACCATCACGACCACCATCACCACGACCACATCACCGAGAGCGGCATCGGCAGCCTGTCGCTCCGCGGCGGCGAACTCGACCCGAACCGTTTCTTCCCCTGGATCGAGCAGATCACCCAGGGCTTCGGCCCGGACATCCTGCGCCTCAAGGGCATCATCGCCCTGAAGGGCGACCCGGAGCGCTACGTCGTCCAGGGCGTCCACATGATCATCGAGGGCAACCACCAGCGCGCCTGGCGCGAGGGGGAGACGCGCGAGAGCCGCCTCGTCTTCATCGGCCGGAAGCTCGAGACGGACCTGCTGAAGGCCGGCTTCGCCGCCTGCCAGGCGTAGTGGTCCGACTCCGACATTCTCTACCCTTCGCATCCAGGTTCAGAGCGAATGTCGGAGTCACAGGGACCACTAGCAACTATCTGTTTCGAGTGGAGCTTTTGAATTTGACATGTGAATGCGAGCCTTGCATCGGGCGGGACACAAATGTCAAATTTGCTCCACCAGGCCTTCAGCGACCCCCGTCCTCCCTCTCGCGGGCTACCACCCTTTCCAGCGCGGCATTGATCCGGGTCTGCCAGCCCGGTCCACCGCCGCGAAAGTGGTCCAGCACGTGGGGCGACAGGCGGAGCTTCACTGCCTCCTTCGGCCGGGCGAGCGGCGGTCGGCCGCGACGGATGAGCTTGTCGCCCTCCCTTATCTCCGCACGGGCGAATTCCTCTTCTGTCCACTCCGGCGCCTCGTCATATTCGTGCGGCTGAATGACGTGGGAATCAACCTTCGCCAAGTCGCTGCCGATGCGCTTTCTGTTCTCGCTCATTGCACTTCCTCATGGAAATGACATGGACATGCTCGGTTCGCGGCGTCCATACGACCATCACCATCCGACCGTCCAAGAATCCGACAGTCTGGTAGCGCACTTCGCCGTAGTTCATCCGCCTATCCTCGATCGTGTATGTCCTGCCTGCGAGGACACGGGACACATCAAGGAAATCGAGACCGCGATCGCGAAGCGTGGCTTCCCGCTTGGCAGGATCGAAGGTAATCTTCACCGAAATATATGTACCCCCAAAAAATCGGGCAAGCCTGATTCGACGGCGGCGGGATGCAACTGACACTCGCAATGGTAGAGTAGAGCTGTGGCCTCCATCCAGGACTTTCCCTTCGACGCCTTTGTCGTCGACGCCGCCTTCCTCGGCGAGACCGCCGCCTTCGCCCTCGG
>JAEZEN010000326.1 GCA_023433185.1 Pseudomonadota bacterium
ACTTCGTCCGCCGGCTGACGACTTCCTCGCGGAAGGAAACGAAGGCCTTCAGCATGTCGATCAGCGCGACCAGCGGGGCCACGTCGGCAGCCGGCCAGTCGCGGTCCATCAGCCGTTCGCGGGCCTCGGCCGTGTCCTTCGAGGTCCGGATGATGCGGATGACCTCGTCGATATGGGCGACGGCGATCGCCAGGCCGACCAGCACATGGGCCCGCTCGCGGGCCTTCATCAGGAGGAACTTGGTGCGCCGGCCGATGACCTCCTCGCGGAAGGCGATGAAGGCCTGCAGGAAGTCGAGCAGCGTCATCGGCTGCGGACGACCCCCGTTCAGGGCCACCATGTTGGCGCCGAACGAGGTCTGGAGCGGCGAGAAGCGGTAGAGCTGGTTGAGGATGACGTCGGCCACCGCGTCACGCTTCAGCTCGATCACGACCCGCATGCCCTGGCGGTCGCTCTCGTCGCGGATGTCGGAGATGCCCTCGATCCGCTTGTCGCGGACGAGTTCGGCCATCTTCTCGATCATCGACAGCTTGTTCACCTGATACGGGATCTCGGTGATGACGATCGCCTCGCGCTCCCGGCGGACCGTCTCGAAATGGACGCGGCCGCGCATCAGGATCGAGCCGCGGCCGGTGCGGTAGGCCGAGGCGATGCCGGCGCGGCCCAGCACGAGCCCGCCGGTCGGGAAGTCGGGACCGGGGACGATCTCCATCAGCTTCTCGACGTCGATGCCGGGATCGTCGATCAGTGCCACGGTGGCGTCGATCACCTCGCCGAGATTGTGCGGCGGGATGTTGGTGGCCATGCCGACAGCGATGCCGCCGGCGCCGTTGACGAGCAGGTTCGGGAAACGGGCGGGGAGAACCACCGGCTCGCGCTCGGAGCCGTCGTAGTTCTCCTGGAAATCGACCGTATCCTTGTCGATATCCTCGAGCAGCGACTGCGCGACCTTGGCGAGGCGCACCTCAGTGTACCGCATCGCCGCGGGGGGATCGCCGTCGACCGAGCCGAAATTGCCCTGCCCGTCGATCAGCGGCACGCGCATGGAGAATTCCTGCGCCATGCGGACGAGCGCGTCGTAGACCGACTGGTCGCCGTGCGGGTGATACTTGCCGATCACATCGCCGACCACGCGGGCCGACTTGCGGTAGGGCTTGTTCCAGTCGTAGCCCGCCTCGCTCATCGCATAGAGGATGCGGCGATGGACGGGCTTGAGGCCGTCGCGGGCATCCGGCAGCGCCCGCGAGACGATGACGCTCATGGCGTAGTCGAGATAGCTCCGCCGCATCTCGTCGGTGATCGAGATCGGCTCGATGCCGGACGGCTTGTCGCCGGGCTCGTCGGGGGCCTGCGGCGGCGGTGTTTCGTCGGCCAAGATGTCGCTCGGGAATCGTTGCGGAAAATGTAGGCGGAACCTAGGGATTCCGGCGCGCCGATACAAGGCGAAAGGGGGCGGGGAAAAAATACCTATCCGATTGAAATCAATGACTTAGCCAGAGCCCCCCTGGCGCCCTGCGGACATGCTCTTGCACCGGCCGCGCACGGCACGATATCACCACGATATCAGGAGCCGGCCGATGGGACAGGTCCTCATTCGCAACATCGACGAGAGCGTTCTCGACCGCCTGCGGGCAAAGGCCAGCGAGCGGCGTCTGCCGCTTGAGCGCTACCTGCGTGATATGCTGCACGAAGCGGCCCGGCCGAACCGGGCCGATCTGCTCGAACGGGCACGGCAGCTTCGCGAAAAGTACGAGGTGCTCCCTGACGATTCGACGGCGCTCATCCGCGAGGATCGCGACGAACGCTGATGATCGTCGTCGATGCCAGCATCGCCGCCAAGTGGACCTTTGGCGAGGAAGACAGCGGGCGTGCTCTCGCCATTGCCCACAGGGACGATGTTCTCGCAGCACCGTCCATCATCGTCGCCGAACTCTGCAGCGTTGCCTGGAAGCGTGTCCGTCGGGGACTATGGGAGCCCTCGGACGCGTCCGCGAGCGTCTCCATCGCCGTCGGAATGCTCGACGCCGTGGTTCCCGTCGAAGCGCTGTGGGAACGAGCCCTCACGCTCTCCATGGCGACCGATCATCCCGTCTACGACTGCTTCTATCTTGCCCTTGCCGCGCGCGAGGCGAGCCCGCTGGCCTCTGCCGACGGACGCATGCTCGACCTGGCACGGGCGCTGGGCATCGCCGTCGAGACGATCTGAGCGCGGAACCCGGCTGCCCTTCCCGGCGTTCTCCCCGGATGATCCAACCGGTTCCTGGGGAGCACCTCTCATGCGTGAACGCATCGTGATCTCGGCCGACGACGGACGCCTCGGGTTTCCGGAGCGGGCGATTTCGGTCGTGCTGGGGCTGGGCCTTGCCGCAGCCGCGGCCAAGCCGCGGCCCAACTTTCTCCTCAACATCCTCGCCCTCGGCGCCGGCTCCTACCTCGCCTGGCGCGGCGCGACGGGCCGTGATCCGCTCAACACGAGCATGCTTGACGACCGCACCTGACGCGCGGGCGACCCTGCCATACGCAAGAAGGGCCCCTGCGATGCGGGGCCCTTTTCCTTCCGCCGGCCGCGTCAGCGGTCGCGGAAGCCGGGATCGGGGTCCCGGCGGCGGCCGACGAACAGCCCGTAGACGAACAGCACGATGATCGCGCCGACGGTTGCGCCGATGAAGCCGGCGCCCTCGTCCTGATCGTACCACCCGATCGACTGCCCCAGCCAGGTCGCGACGAAGGCGCCGATGATGCCGAGGAGTGTCGTCAGGATGAAGCCGCTCGGCTCGTTCTTGCCGGGCATGATGAGCTTGGCGATGACGCCGGCCACGAAGCCGATGACGATGGTCCAGATGATTGACACGAAATGCGCCTCCGAAGGGCGGCCCAGCGCCGCTGTCGGCCCCTAACGCGCTCTGCTTCGCCGCGGTTCCGCCACTGTCGGGCGCTTCAGGAGCCGCCCGGCTTCGACAGGATGCGGTCCAGTTCCGCCCGCTCCTTGTCGCTCAGGCCGTTGCCCGGCGCGCTTTCCCCCGCCCGGCGGCGGCGCATGACGCCGAAGGCAGCGATGCCGCCCCCCACGAGCAGCAGCACCGGCGCCGCCCAGAGCAGCGCCGTATAGGCGTTGAAGCGCGGCTTGAGGAGAATGAACTCGCCGTAGCGGGCGACCAGAAAGTCCAAGACCTCTCTGTCGCTGTCGCCGGCGACGATGCGCTCGCGGAGCAACACCCGGAGGTCATGGGCGAGCGGTGCGTCTGAATCGTCGATCGACTGGTTCTGGCAGACCATGCAGCGGAGGCCGGTCGAGAGCGCCCGGGCGCGCGCCTCGAGAACCGGATCGTCGAGCTTCTCGTCCGGGGTCACCGCGACGGCGCCTCCGGCGAGCAGGATCGCGGCGAGAACGGCGAGGAGCGCGGCCCGCAGCTTGCGCATCACTCCGCTGCCACCGCGATCGCCTTCCGCGCCGGCCGGGGCGCACCGACCCGCAGCCGCCGGTCGCTGAGCGAGAGGATGCCGCCGAGCGCCATGACGAGGGAACCGAGCCAGATCAGGGTGACAAGCGGCTTCCAGTAGGCGCGCACCACCGTCGCCTTGTCGGGCGCGATATCGCCAAGAGAAAGGTAGAGCTGCGAGAAGCCGAAGGTGGCGATGGCCGCCTCGGTCGTCTCGGTCTGGCGCGCCGCGAACTGGCGCTTGCTCGGCTCCATGACGGCGACCACGCTGCCGCCGCTCGATCGCACCGTGAAGTGCGCCACGGTCTCGGTGAAGTTGGGGCCGTCCCGGAGACCGACATCGTCGAACGTCACCAGCCTGCCGCCGGCCGTGATCGTGTCGCCCGGCCGCATCGTCAGGATCTGCTCGGTCATGAAGTTGGTGGCGGCGACGATGCCCAGCACCGTCACCCCGACCCCGGCATGGGCGAGCATGGTGCCGTAGGCCGAGCGCGGGAGCCCTGCGAGCCGCCGCATCGTGTCCGGGAGCGGCACGGCGAACAGCTTTACGCGGTAGGCGATCTCGGAAAGCGCCCCGACAATGAGCCAGACCCCGACGGCGACACCGAACAGCGCCAGCACGTTCTCCGCCCCGGCGAGCCAGGCCGACACCATGGCGGCGACGATCGCCGCGCCGAAGGCGAAGACCAGGCGCTCGGCCGCAGCACCGAGATCGCCCCGCTTCCAGGCAAGCAGCGGGCCGAACGGAACGATGAGCAGGAGCGGCGTGATCAGCGGCAGGAAGATGAGGTTGAAGAACGGCGCGCCCACCGAGATCATCTCGCCGGTCAGGGACTCGAGGATGAGCGGATAGAGCGTGCCGATCAGCACCGCTCCCGCCGCCGCCGTGAGGAACAGGTTGTTGAGGATCAGGGCGCCCTCGCGGCTGATCGGCGCGAAGATGCCGCCGGGCGCGAGGCTGCTGGCGCGGAACGCGAAGAGTGCGAGCGCACCGCCGATGAAGACGACGAGAATGGCGAGGATGAAGACGCCTCGGGTGGGATCGGCGGCGAAGGTGTGCACCGAGGTGAGAACGCCCGAGCGGACGAGGAAGCCGCCCAGGAGCGAGAGCGAGAACGCGAGAATCGCCAGGAGCACCGTCCAGATCCGCAGCGCGTTCCGCTTCTCCATGACGATCGCCGAATGGAGAAGCGCGGTGACCGCAAGCCACGGCATGAACGACGCGTTCTCGACCGGGTCCCAGAACCAGAAGCCGCCCCAGCCGAGTTCGTAATAGGCCCAATAGGAGCCCATGGCGATGCCGAGGGTGAGGAACATCCAGGCGGCCAGCGTCCAGGGGCGGACCCAGCGCGCCCAGGCCGCGTCGATCCGCCCGTCGATCAGCGCCGCGATCGCGAAGGCGAAGGAGATCGAGCAGCCCACATAGCCGAGGTAGAGGAGCGGCGGATGGATCGCGAGGCCGATATCCTGAAGGACCGGATTGAGGTCGTTGCCCTCGATCGGCGCCGGCACGAGCCGCAGGAACGGATTGGAGGTGAAGAGGACGAACAGGAGGAAGGCCACCGCGATCCACGCCTGCACGGAAAGCACGAGCGCGCGCAGCCGGTCGGGAAGGTTCTGGCTGAACACGGCCACCAGGGCGCCGCAGAACGCAAGAACCAGGACCCAGAGGAGCATCGACCCCTCGTGGTTCCCCCACACGCCGGTGATCTTGTAGAGGAGCGGCTTCGCCGAATGGGAGTTCTCGGCAACGTTGAGGACCGAGAAGTCGGAGAGCACGTAGGCGTTGACCAGGAAGGCGAAGGATATGCCGATGAACAGGAACTGGGTGATCGCGGCGGGACCGGCGACGGCCATCAGCCGCTCGTCGCCGCGCATGGCCCCCGCGAACGGGATGGTCGACTGGGCCAGCGCGATCACCAGCGCAAGGATCAGTGTGAAGTGGCCGAGTTCGGCGCCCATCTTCGGCTACCGCGTCGCGGGCGCCGATGCGTCGCCCTCCCACACGCCCTGTGCCTTGAGCGCCTCGACGACTTCGCGCGGCATGTAGTTCTCGTCGTGCTTGGCGAGCACCGAGTCGGCGCTGAACACGCCATCCGCCCCGACCAGCCCGTCGGCGACCACGCCCTGCCCTTCCCGGAACAGGTCCGGCAGAAGCCCGGTATAGGCGACCGGGATCGTCGCCGCTCCATCGGTGACCGCGAAGCTTACCCGCCCGCCATCGGATTTCACCACGCTGCCCTCGGCCACCAGCCCGCCGAGGCGGAGCCGCGTGCCCGGCGCCACGGGCTTCTCGACCAGGTCGCTCGGCGAATTGAAGAACACGATGCGGTCGGTCATCGCGTAGAGCACCAGCCCAGCCGCGACGGCGAGGACGAGGCCGGCGAGGCCGATCAGCGTCAGCCGTCGCTGCCGCCGCGTCATTCCCCTTCGAGCCGGCACCGCCATCGTCATTGGATCAACCCCGTCGCCCGCGCCTCGTTCTCTACGAGGGCCAGCTTGTCCGCGGCATCGGCGAGCGCGTTTCGCGCCTCCTCGAGCGCCGCCCGCGCATCGTCCTGCCGCCCGAGGACCATATAGGAGCGCACCAGCCGCGCCCAACCCTCTGCGTCATTCGGTTCCGCCTCGAGCCGGGCGGCGAGCTGCGTCACCATCCCGTCGATCATCCCGGCGCGCTCGTCCTCCGACATCGCGGCGGCCGCGGCCACGTCGTCGGCCGTCGGTCCCGGCCCGGCGGACGGCTGGGTCGTCTCGAATTCGGCGAGGACCTGACGGATGTTTCCCACCCAGCCCGCCCCGGGAGGCGCCTCGGCGATAAGGGCGCGCAGCGCCGCCGCCGCCGCGTCCGACCGCCCCGCCTGGCCATCGGCGAGGGCCATGTAGAAGCGCGCGCGGATGTCCCTCGGATCATCGGCCAGCGCCCGCTCGAACGCCGCCCGCGCATCGCCGGTTACCTGGCCGCCATTGGCGCGCACGATCACCTCGCCGAGGTCGCCCTCGGTGTCGACGCTGCTGGCGAGCCGGGCGATGTTGCCGAAGGCGACGACCGCCGCATCCATCCGGCCGAGCCGAACATAGACGGGAGCGACGACCTGCCAGCCGCGGATATCGTCGGGCTCGGTGGCGAGGTGCTGTTCGACCCGGGCGAGCAGCACCTCCATGTCCTGTTGTTCGGGGGGAGCCGACAGCCGGGCCGCGAGCGGTGCATCGGGCATGTCGGGCGAGCCCAGCCCGACATAGAGACCGATGGCCAGCAGGGGCATCGCCACGATCGCGGCAAGGGCGGCGAGGCGGCGGGGGACTTCGGCGGCCGACAGCGCCGGCGCCTTCCGCAGGGCGGCATCGGCGCGGATAAGACGGCGCGCGATCTCGGTCCGGGCGGCCTCGGCCTCGCTCGCGGCAACCACGCCCCGCTCGAGGTCGCGATCGACCTCCTCGAGCTGGTCGCGATAGACCGAAGCCTCCTGCTCGGCCAGCCGCCGCGCGCCGGCGCGGCCGCGATAGAGCGGCACCAGCACCGACAGCGACGCTGCCGCGGCGAGCACGGCCATGGCGATCCACAGGGTCATGGGTTCAAACTACACAGCGAAAGCCGTCCGGCCGACTTGCCCCAGATCAAAACCACGGCAGGCAGCGAATCGGCTCTACAGGATCGTCTGCCACGTGCCGCTGCCCTGCCGGCACGCCGTTGCGCGGCCGCTGACCGGCGGACCGCCGTCGATGCTGACGCTATGGGTATAGTCGCGGCAGCTCGCGGCGTTCACCTGGTACAGCGCGCCCGGCGTCACTTCGCCGCGGCTCCTGCCGTCCTTCCAGGCGACCGGAATTCCGGTCCGCCCGAACTCGAGCGCCCGAATCTCGGCCTCCGTCGCGCGCTTCTGCGCGGAAACGCTCAATCCCGAGGCCGCAAAGGAGGCAATCGGCGTGCCGTGGGCGTCGCTGTCCGAGACCAGGCCGAGCGCCTGCGGTGCCGAACCGCTCCCGGAGTTGCCACCCGTGGTGCTGCAACCGGCGAGCATGCCCGCCAGTACCAACAAACCACAAGCCACAGTCAGCCTCATCCGGCGCCCTCCGGCGAAAACGCTCAATTCAACGCCGCCACGATATCACAGCTACAATGGCGGAAATTAGGATTTCGTGATCACGGATCGTTCACGCCGCCGGCAACGACACCTCGGCGCGCAATCCGCCCGATGGCGCCCGATCGAGGCGGAACGTGCCGCCATAGAGGCCGACGAGTTCGGTGACGATCGACAGGCCGAGGCCCGAGCCGGGCTTGGTCTCGTCTAGACGCCTGCCTCGCCGGGCGGCCTCGGCGCGCTCCGATTCGGCCAGGCCGGGGCCGTCGTCGTCGATCGAGATGGTGATCGACCCGGCGCGCCCGTCGTCGGGCGGCGGCGCGTAGGCGACGGCGACCGTCACCTCGCTCCGGGCCCATTTGCAGGCATTGTCGACGAGATTTCCGATGATTTCCTCAAGGTCCTGCCGCTCGCCGCGGAACTGCGCGCCGGCGGCGACCTCCTCGCCGATGTCGAGCTTTCGATCCTCGTGGATGCGCGCCATGGCGCGAACGATGCTGTCGACCACCGGCTCGACCTCGGTGACGGCGCCGATGACCTGCGCCCGTGCCGCGATCCGGGCGCGCTCCAGATAGTGGTTGACCTGGGTCCGCATCAGTTCCGCCTGCTCGGCCACCTTCGTCGCGAGGGGGCCGCTCGCGGCCCGTGCCTCGTTGGTGATGACGCTGAGCGGGGTCTTGAGCGCGTGCGCGAGATTGCCGACCTGGGTGCGGGCGCGCTCGATGATCTGCTGGTTCGATTCGAGGAGGGCGTTGAGCTCGTGGGCCAACGGCTCGATCTCGGCGGGAAACGGCCCCTCGAACCGCGTCTCTTTCCCGCTCCGCAGTGCCGCAAGGCCGCGCCGGACATTGTCGAGGGGGCGCAGCCCCCAGCGGATCTGGAACAGCGTCGCGATGACCAGGCCGATGCCGAATGTGGCAAGCGTCAGCGCGACGCTCCAGCGGAAGGCGGCGATCTGCACAGCAAGGTCGCCAGCGTCGCCCGCGACCAGCACTTCGTAGCGATGGTCCGGACTGAAATCGACGGTCTGCGACAGGACCCGGAGGGACTGCTCGGCGGGTCCGGCAAGGTCTCCCGAGATCACGCCGTCGCGATTCTGGGCGTCGAAGACCTTGGCGATGTCCAGAGTGTCGGCGAAGAGGGAGCCGGAACTGATGAGCACCGGCCCGCCCCGGGGCTCGCGCACCTGCCAGTACCAGCCCGAGTAGGTGAGCTCGAAGCGGGGCTCGCCGAGATTCCCGGGGTCGGCCGCGGCCGGCGGGTCCTGCTGCGCGAGGGCGCCGATCAAGGTGCGGAGGTAGACGTTGAGACGCTCATCGAAGGCGTCCTCGACCGTGCGTGTGTAGAGCGAGGTGAGAATGAATCCGGCGGCGACCAGCGCGACCACGCTCCACAGGGCCGAGGCCGAGACGAGGCGGAAGGCGAGCTAATTGCGCCGCATAATTGCGGCGCCACGATCCGATATCCGAGGCCGCGCACCGTCTCGATGAGATCGGTCGAGACCTTCTTGCGCAGCCGCCCGACGAACACCTCGATCGTGT
Source organism: Pseudomonadota bacterium (assembly GCA_023433185.1). The sequence goes on from JAEZEN010000326.1 coordinate 9,061, forward strand.
TGGAGTCGCGGTCGAAGTCCTGGTCGT
>JAEZEN010000389.1 GCA_023433185.1 Pseudomonadota bacterium
GACTTCCGCCGCCCGGCCAGCGGCAACGACCAGAATCCCGCCCAACCCGACAGAACCAAGGCGGCCGACGATACCATCGCGGCGGGTCGCGCCGCCATGGCGCGCCACGCCGCGGCGGCGCGACGGACCCTTCATACCGCCGTGACCCGGGTCGAGACCGTCGATGCGTCCTTTTCCGCCCGCCGCACCTTCACGGCGCCGCAGGTGGCCGCCTTCATCATCGCGATCGGGGCGGTTGCGGCCGCCCTCGCCTTCTGGCCGCTGGCGACGGTTCTCGGCCTCGAACTGTGTGCCGCGACCTTCTTCTTCGCAGTGGGCTTCATCCGCTATTTCGCCGCGACCACGATCCGTCACCGCGCCCTGCCGCGCCTGCCGCGACGGATCCGCGCCCCCCCGGTCTATACGGTGCTGGTGCCGCTGCGCGACGAAGCGCACATGATCCGCCAGATCGTCGCCGCCCTCGACGGCCTGCGCTGGCCGCGCGACCGGCTCGACATCAAGCTCGTGATCGACGCCGACGATCACGCGACCCTTGCCGCTGCCCGCGCGGTCGCCACCGCCGCGCCCTACGAGGTGATCGAAGTGCCGCCCGGCGGCCCGCGCACCAAGCCGATGGCGCTCCAGTATGCCCTGTGCTTCGCCCGCGGCGCGCTGGTGACGGTCTACGACGCCGAGGACCGCCCCCATCCGCTGCAGCTCGTCGAGGCCTACGTCGCCTTCTGCGAGGCTGGGCCCGATCTCGCCTGCCTGCAGGCCCCGCTGGTCATCGACAATTCCGGGCGCAGCAAACTGGCCGCCCTGTTCGCCATCGAATACTCGGCCCTGTTCGACGGCCTCCTGCCGGCACTGGTGAAACTCCGCCTCCCGCTGCCCCTCGGCGGCACCTCGAACCACTTCCGGCGCGCCGCCCTCGAGGCGGTCGGGGCGTGGGATCCCTACAACGTCACCGAGGACGCCGACCTCGGCATCCGCCTGACGCGCTTCGGCTTCCGCACGGGAACCCTGACCCTTCCGACGCTCGAGGAGGCGCCCGAGCGGCTCGGCCCCTGGCTCCGCCAGCGGACGCGCTGGCAGAAGGGCTGGCTCCAGACCTGGCTCGTCCACATGCGCCATCCCCTCCGCCTCCGGCGGCAGATCGGCATGCGGCAGCTGGCCGGCTTCAACGCCCTGGGGCTCGGCATGATCGTCTCCATGCTCGCCCACCCGCTGTTTCTCGCGACACCGGTGATCATCCTGCTCGACCCCGGCCGCTTCTGGGGCCACGGGCCGGGCGTGGCGGCGCTCGCCGGCATTGCCGTCTTCAACCTTGCCTTCGGCTACGCGACGATGGCGATGCTCGCGGCGCGGGCGCTCGTCCTCCGCCGGCGCGCGGCGCTCGCGCCCTTCATCTGGCTCCTGCCGCTCTACTGGCTGCTGATGGGCCTCGCCAGCCTCCTGGCGCTGGGCGAACTGCTCTTCCGGCCGCACCGCTGGAACAAGACGCCGCACCTCGGCGGCCGGCGCACACCCTAGCCGGCTGCCGCGGGCTTCGCCGCCAGCGACTGCCGGTCGTAGCCGGCGATCGTCTTGTAGCGATTGGTGATCGCCGCCATCTCCTCGGCGCTCATGACATCCTCGATCCGGTCGAACGGCTTGTCGCCGGTGCGCTCCCAGACCTCCTTGAGGATGGCGTCGGGCGGCGTCGTGCGGTTGGTCCGGACCACCTCGGCCGTCGCGCCGACCCGGGCCGCGTCATAGGCCGCGAGCGCGGCGACGACATCGCCGTTGGCGGCGAGTGCATCCGACAGGGCGCGCGCGTCGAGGATCGCCTGGCCGGCGCCGTTGGAGCCGCGCGGATACATCGGGTGCGCCGCGTCGCCGAGAAGCGTGACGCGGCCGAAGCTCCAGCGGTCGAGCGGGTCCTTGTCGACCATCGGGTATTCGAGGATCGTCTCGGCGGCACGGATCATCGCCGGCACGTCGAGGAAGTCGAAATGCCAGTCCTCGAAATAGTGGATGAAGTCCTCGAGCCGGCCGCGCTTGTTCCAGTCCTGCCGCTCGTGATCCGGCGTCTCGACCTCCGCCACCCAGTTGATCAGCTGGCTGCCCTGGCCGTCGACGTCGTTGCGGATCGGGTAGATGACCATCTTGCCGTGGCTCAGCCAGCCGGCGCGCATGTAGCTCTGGCCGGTGAGGTAGGGCTTCCACACCGTGACCCCGCGCCACATGTTGACGCCGGAATAGATCGGCCCGCCATCGTCGGGATGGAGGATCTTGCGGACCACCGAGTGGATGCCGTCGGCGCCGACGACCGCCGCGCCCGTGATCTGCTCCTCGCGCCCGTCGGCAAGGGCGAAGGTCGCCGTCGCGCCGTTGCCGTCCTGTTCGACCGCGATGCACCGGTGCCCGGTCACGACGCGGTCGGCGCCGGCCTCGGCGACGAAGGCCTCGTGGAGCACCTGCTGGAGGTCGCCGCGATGGATCTGGAACTGCGGCCAGGGGTAGCCGGCATAGGTCCCGACCGGCTCCTTGTATACGAACTGGCCGAATCGGTTGAAGAAGCAGGACTCCTTCGCCACGACCGCGACCCGCTCGAGTTCGGCCTGGAGACCGAGTTCGGTGAGTTCGCGGCTCGCATGGGGCAGGATGCTGATGCCGACTCCGATCGGCCGAATCTCAGGCGCCGCCTCGAAAATGCGAACCGGTATGCCCCTGCGATGCGCCATCAGGCCGAGGGTCAGCCCCCCGATTCCGGCACCGACGATGATGATGTCCATCTGGCACGTTTCCCGCTTGGAAGATTGCGGCTATTTGGAACCGGTATACTATTCGTGTCAATAAAGGCGGTATACTGATTATCAGGCCGCCTGGTTCGGGCTTCGAGAGGATGGGGGATTTCGCGTGAGCGACCAACCGAAAAGGGTAGTAGTCATCACCGGTGCGGGCAGTGGCATCGGCGCCGCGACGGCGCGGGCTGTCGCCGGGCCGGGGACGGCGCTGGTGCTCCACACCCGCAAGAACGAGGCGGGCCTCGATGGCGTCGCCGCCGAGGTCGCGGCCCTGGGCTCGCCGGTCGAAACCTTCCTCGGCGACCTCGGTTCGCCGGAGGTGCCCGAGGCGCTGATCGCCGCCGCCAAGGCGCGCTTCGGACGGGTCGACCAGATCGTCAGCAATGCCGGCCAGGCGGCGCGCTCGACCTTCGGCGTCCTCACCCCGGAGGAGCTCGCGGCGGCGCTCGCCTCGATGCCGGTCGCCTTCCTGCGCATGATCAATGCCGCGCTCGGCGACCTGATGGCCTCGAGTTGCGGCCGGGTGGTGGTCGTCAGCTCTTTCGTCGCGCACGGCTTCGGCACCGGCGACCTCCATTTCCCCGCGACCTCGGCCGCCAAGGCGGCGCTGGAGGCCCTCGCCAAGGCGCTTGCCATCCAGGTCGCGCGGATGGGCGTCACCGTCAACATCGTCGTGCCCGGCTTCACCAGGAAGGACCAGGGCATCCACGCCGCAGCCCCCTCGGACGCCCTCGTCCGGGCCGCGGCGATCACGCCGACCGGCCGCCTCACCGAACCGGCCGACCTCGGCGCCGCGATCGCCTTCCTCCTCTCCGACGGTGCCGCCCAGATCACCGGCCAGACCCTCCATGTCGACGGCGGCCTGCTCCTCCCCTAGCGGTCCGATTCCGACACTTGCTATCTGTCTTGAAGGCGCGTCGCAGCAAGTGTCGGAGTCAAAGGACCACCAGCAACTCCATGATTCTAGTGAAGCTGTTTGGTTTGATGCTTGAGCGAGCGTTCATGGCAGATGGGTATCAAGTGTCAAACTCGCTTCACTAGCGGGGCAGCCGCCACCATCCTTCTTCCCTTCCGAGGTTACCGATGAAGATCCGGGGGTTCTCCTTCGACGGCTTCCTGCTGGCGCTCGTCGTCGTCGTCGCGCTGGCCGCCCTCGTGCCGGAGATCGGCGCGACCGGCGGCCCGCTCCGGATCGACCAGGTCGCGACCTATGGCATCGCCCTGATCTTCTTCCTCTACGGGCTGACGCTCGCCCCGGACAAGCTCCGCCAGGGCGCCGCCCACTGGCGCCTCCACCTGACGGTCCAGCTCGCCACCTTCGCGCTGTTCCCGGCGATCGTCTTCCTCCTCGTCCTGCCGTTCCGCGACCAGATGCCGCCAGGCCTCGCCACCGGCTTCCTCTATCTCGGCGCCCTGCCCTCGACCGTGTCGTCCTCGGTGGCGCTCACCGGCATCGCCCGGGGCAACGTCCCGATCGCCATCTTCAACGCGACGCTGTCGAGCATCATCGGGGTCTTCGCGACGCCGCTCCTGATGGCGTGGTTCGCCTCGACCACGGGCGATCCCCTCCCGGTCCTGCCGGTGATCACCAAGATCGTGCTTCTCGTCCTCCTGCCCATGGCGGTCGGCCAGGTCGCCCGCATCTGGCTCAAGGGCTGGGCGAGCGCCCACGTCAAGCGCATCCGGCTGGTCGACCGGCTCGTCATCCTCCTCATCGTCTTCAACGCCTTCTCCGATTCCATGATCGGCGGCGTCTGGGCGGGCCACGACCTCACCCTGATCGGCGCCATGGTGGTCGGCGTGACGATCATCTTCGTCGTCGTCTATGTCGCCCTGAAGCTGGTCTGCCGAGCGCTCGCCTTCGACATGCCGGACACCATCGCCTGCCTGTTCTGCGGCTCGGTGAAATCGCTCGCGACCGGCGTACCGCTCGCCCGCATCATGTTCGGCAGCGATCCGCTGCTCGGCCTGATCATCGCGCCGACCATGCTCTACCACGTGCTCCAGCTCGTGGTGCTCGGCATCCTCGCCAACCGCTACGCGCGGCGGACGACGGACTGAGGGCGCGGCGCGCTCAGAAGCGCTCGGCGCGGAAGGCGGCCGGGTCGACGAAGGGGGTCTCGCCGGTCATCATCTCGGCGAGCAGCCGACCGGTCGGCGGCCCGAGGGTGAAGCCGTTGTGCTGGTGGCCGAAGGCGAGCCACAGGCCCTTGTGGCGCGGCGCCGGCCCGATCACCGGCAGCATGTCGGGCAGGCAGGGCCGTGCCCCCATCCACGGTGTCGCCTCGCGGGGGGCGTCGAGGGGGAAGAGCTCGCGCGCGTCGCGCTCGGCGGCATCGAGCTGGACCGGCGTCGGCGGCGCATCGGGCCGCGCGAATTCCGAGCCGGTGGTGACGCGGATGCCCTGCGCCATCGGCGACATGACATAGCCGCGCTCCTCGTCGAGCACCGGCCGGTTCAGCGTGGCGTTGCCCGTGGCGGCGTAGTGCCGGTGATAGCCGCGCTTGGCGGCGAGCGGCATGCGGTAGCCGAGCGGCGCGAGGACCTCCGCCGACCACGGCCCGAGCGCCACCACCGCCTCCTGGGCGGTGATGGGGCCGCCCTCGCCGTCGATGCACCAGCCACGGCCGTCGGCGCGGAGCGAGCGCGCGTCGCCGGTGGCGAAGGTCGCGCCGAGGCCGGGCAGGGCGGCGGCGAGCGCCCGCACGACGCCGCCCGGATCGGACACCGAACGGACGCCGTTCCACAGCGTCGCCCCCGCGAAGACCGGCTTGAGGTGGGGCTCGGCCGCAGCGACATCGCCTGCCTCGAGCGCCGTCACGTCGATGCCGTGCGCATGCGCGAGGTCGAGGGCGCGGCGGGCCGCCGCGAAGCCGGCCGCGCTCCGGTAGACCTTCATCCAGCCGCCGTCGCGATAAAGATGCTCCGCCCCGGCCGCGGCGGCGAGGTCGCGGTGCTCCGCCACCGCGGCCGCGGTGAGCGGGGCGAGCCGCACGGCGGACTCGAGCATCCGCGACGGCTCGGAGGCGCGCCAGTAGGCGAGCAGCCAGGGGGCGAGGCCGGGCAGGGCCGCGGCATGGTAATGCGCCCCCGGGTAGCGCTGGCCGACGATCCGCGCCAGCGCCTTCAGCGAGCGCGGGAAGGCCATGGGCGTGAGGCCGGAGCGACCGACCACGCCGCTGTTGCCGTAGGAGGTCTCCTCGCCGGGCCCGCGACGGTCGACGAGCACCACGCTGCGGCCGCGGCGGGCGAGGTGCAGCGCCACCGAGGTGCCGACGATGCCGGCCCCGAGAACCAGGATGTCCGTCTTCATGACCGCTTCCTGTCCCGGCACGCGGGAACACGGCCGGCCGACGGGCGGAGGGTTTAGCCGCCTTCGCGCGGGGCGTCATCCGGAATGTTGCGGCGGACGCGCGCCGAGGGCCCGGAGGCGGGCGGCGGCGGCCTTTCGCGGCGGCGCCACGGAGCCGGAAAAGGGAGTGCCCGGCGGGGGGTTTCCGC
>JAEZEN010000397.1 GCA_023433185.1 Pseudomonadota bacterium
GGCTTCCCTGCCGGCCGCGGCGCCCGAGCCGCCGCAGGCGCCGGGGCTCGCCGCGCCGCAGGCTTCCTCGTCGCCCGCCGTCGGCGTGCCTCAGGAGATCGCCGGTCGCGATGCCGCGCTCGCCGCCCTCGACCGGCGGCTCGTGACCGAGGGTCAGCGGAGCAGCCTTGCCGCCCGCTGGCTGTTCCTCGAACGCGGCCTCCTTGTTTACGCCGCGATGCCGTTCTTCGGCGTCGGCCTCGAGGAAGCCCATCGCCTCGCGCCGCACAACGGCTTCCTGATGTTCGGGCTCGCCTTCGGCCACTTCGGCTGGCTGGTTCCGCTTGGGGTTATCGCCGTCATCGTCCTGTCCGGGGGATGGCGGGCCGCTCCCCTTGCGATCGCGGTGCTTGCGATCACGCTCACTTCCCACAATCTGCTGGTCAATCCCGGTCTGTTCGTCCCGGTGGCCCTCGGCATCGTCGTCTTCCTGGGTAGCGGGGCCGGGACGGGAACGGTGCGGGCCCGTCGCGCCATGGCCATCACGGTGATGGCAGGAACGGTGGCCTTTGCCGCCGCCTGCATCGCGACCGCGCTCCTGCCGGCGCGGGTCGCTGAGGTCGAGATCAAGCCGCAATACATCCAGCCGAGGCCCCCGGGATTCCTGATGGCGCTGCTGCCGCCCGTCCTCCCGGGCGTGCTTCGCATCGGCGGCGCCGCGAGCGCCTATGCGCTGACCGGGGACGACGCAGCGTTCGCGTGGATCGACGAGGCACCCGTCGCACCGGGCGAGTTCACCGTGCGGGACGGCAAGTGGCTCCTGTTCCTCCCGGCCGATGGCAGCAATCCGGTGTGGAACGGGGTGGCCTATCGCCTCGCCGTGCCGCTTTCGGTCGGACCGATGCTGATCCCGCTGGTCGTGCTCGTTCTGGCCTGGGGGGCGATCGTCGCGGTCGCCCTTGGCCGCAGGCCCGCGGCGTAGGCGCGCGGGCGGCCGTCATCGGTCGAGTGGGAAGACCGGGCGGCGCAGGCGGCGGTAGGGCAGCATCGCTGGATCGCTGGCGCAGGGACCGGGCGTCCTCACGTTGAAGCTGGCGGCCGCGATCGGGTCATAGGCGCGGCGATGGGCGACCCCGGCCTTGATGCCGATGACGGCGAGGTGCTCGGGGTCGATCCCCTGGCTCCGCCACTGGCCGAGGTCGTTGGGCGGGGTCTTGCGGCTGGTGAGGAGGATGGTGATGCCGCGATGGCGCACCACCGCCGTCTGTCCCATGTCGATGTGCCGCCCCTGCGAGGCGACGAGGTGGCTGTGGACATCCTCGAGGTCGAAGCGGCCGTCGCTGTGGTGGACGACCTCGACGGCGAGCGTCAGGGGCCCCGCGTCGAGGGAATTGCCCTTGCCGCCGATGGGGAGCGTCGCGCGTCCGCCCGGCGGGATCGCAGCAAGGGCGCCGACCGCATCCGGGTCGTTGATGATGATGCCGGCACCGGCCACGTCGCGGCGGAGGAGGGCGCGGAGGATGCCGGTGCCGTTGCCCGGCGCACCGCCGCCGATGTTGTCGGACGGCTCGACCAGCAGCACCGGCCCGCGTCCGGCGAAGGCGGCCGCACGGTCGAGAGCCTCCTCGGGATCGATCTCGGGGACGAGCCCGTCCTCGCGAAGCGCCCATGCGCAGGCGGCCAGCCGGTCGAGGGCGGCTTCGGCGCCGGCGTCGTCGCCGGTGGTCACGACGGAGAAGGCGACCCCGGCATCGGCGACATCGGCGAAGGCGAAGCCGGCGACGACATTGACCGCCCAGATCGCAGGATCCTCGGTCTCGATCTCGCGGGCCAGCGCCTCGAGCGCCCGCATCGGCCGGTCGGCGGTGCCGGTGCCGGTCGGGGGCCAGACGATGGGCACGCTGCGCCGGCGCATCCGGGGCCGCGTGCCGGTGGCGAGGCAGCGGGCCAACAGGTCGGCCGCCCGCACCGCCGTGTCGCGGGCGTCGACATGGGGATTCTCGCGATAGCAGACCAGCCCGTCGGCATGGCGCGTCATCGCGTCGGTGAGATTGGCATGGAGGTCGAAGACGCCGAAGACCGGCACCGTCGCGAGGCCGGGCACCGCGCGCAGCCGTGCCAGCAGTTCGCCCTCGACGTCCTCGCAGGATTTGCTGACCATTGCCCCGTGCAGCGACAGGTAGACGGCGTCGATGCCCGCCGCGGCGGCCACCGCAGCCCGCGGCATGAGGTCGGCGAAGAACGCGTCGACGACGGCGTCGGTGACGCGGCCGGACGGGGTCGCCGTATAGGAGCAGGCGGGAACGATCGCCCAGCCCTCGCGGTCGGCGACCTCGAGGAAGCCATCGATCTGCGAGCCGTCGCCGCGCCGGGCGAGCAGGTCATCATCGCGCTCGACCCGGAAGTCCTCCAGGCCGGTGGTCGCTTCGACGAAGCAGTGGGTCTCGTGGAAGATGCCGGCGAGGAGTACGCGCACCGGTCCTTCCTTGCGCAGGCTCACCGGGCCGGGCCCGATCGCGGACGGCGAGGGAGGGTCCGGGCCAAGGGTCGTCTCCGAAGGCTTCGCGCCGAGGGTGATCGTCGCACGCTACTGCCTTGAACCGGACCGGGCAAGCCGCCAGCATGCCGCGACGAAGCGGGCTGATCCGCACGTGTCTCCGGGGAAAGGCTCCTCCATGCGCGTCTTCGCCGCCTCGCTCGCCACCGAGACAAACACGTTCTCGCCGATCCCCACCGACCTCGCGAGCTTCCACGCCACGTTCTACGCCCCGCCGGGCGCCCATCCCGAGACGCCGACTCTGTGCAGCGCACCGATGGTGGTCGCCCGCCGCCGCGCCCGCGAGGACGGCTTCACGCTGGTCGAGGGCACTGCGACCTGGGCGGAGCCGGCCGGCCTCGTCAGCCGCGCCGCCTACGAGACGCTTCGCGACGAGATCCTGGATCAGGTGCGGGCGGCGCTGCCGCTCGACGTCGTCATCCTCGGCCTGCATGGCGCCATGGTCGCCCACGGCTACGACGACTGCGAGGGCGATTTCCTCCGCCACGTCCGGGCGATCGTCGGACCCGCGGCGGTGATCGTCGCCGAGTTCGACCCCCATTCGCACCTGACCCGAGACCGCCTCGACGCTCTCGATATCCTGGTCATGTTCAAGGAGGTGCCGCATACCGACTTCGCCGACCGGGCCGAGGAGGTTGTCGACCTCGCGCTCCGGACCGCCCGCGGCGAGATCCGACCGCATGTCGCGGTATTCGACTGCCGGATGCTCGAGATGCTGCCGACCAGCCGCCAGCCCATGCGCGGCTATGTCGACCGCATCAAGGCGCTGGAGGGCAGGGACGGCGTGCTGTCGATCTCCGTCGTGCACGGCTTCTCCGCAGCCGACGTGGCCGAGGCGGGGGCGAAGATCGTGGTCATCACCGACGACCGGCCGGACGACGGCGCGCGGCTGGCGCATGAGTTGGGCATGGAGCTCTTCGCCCTCCGCGGGACCACGGGCCACGCCTACCTATCGATCGACGATGCGATCGACGCGGCGCTGGCCGAGTCCGCCGGCCCGGTGGTGCTGACCGACGTCTGGGACAATCCCGGCGGCGGCACGGCGGGCGATGCGACCTTTGTGCTCCGCCGCTTCGTCGAGCGCGGCATCCGCGACGCGGCGTTCGGTACGGTCTGGGATCCGCTGGCCGTCAGGCTCTGCATGGCGGCGGGGGTCGGGGCGCGGATGCCGCTTCGCATCGGCGCCAAGCTCGCGCCTGGCCACGGGACGCCGGTCGACGTCGAGGTGGCGGTCCGGGCGGTCGTCCCCAACGCCGTGCAGCACTTCCGCGACAGCATCGTCCCGCTCGGCGACAGCGCCGTGGTCGCCTTCGATGGCATCGAGGTGATCCTCAACTCGAACCGCGCCCAGTCCTTCGAGCCCGACCTCTTCTCGAACCTCGGCATCGACCCGCTCGCGCGGAAGATCCTCGTCCTGAAGTCCGCCAACCACTTCTTCGGCGCCTTCAGCCGGATCGCCCGCCGCATCATCTATGTCGATGCCGGCGGCCCCTATCCCGGGGACCCGCGAAAGGTCGACTACCGCAAGCTGCGCCGGCCGATCTGGCCGCTCGACGCCGATCCGCACGGCCTCGACGCGCCTTGATCAAGGGCGACGGCCCCGATTGACAGGCACCTGCACTGTCGGTCTACTGGTCCACTTAGCGGACCAGTAG
>JAEZEN010000461.1 GCA_023433185.1 Pseudomonadota bacterium
CGATGAACCTCATCTCGCCCCAGGCGAGCGCCGCATAAGTGAGATCATGGCAAAGACGACACTGCAGCTCGGGCGCGCCGTCGCGATGCCTGCGAACCCCGATGAGGCGGTCCTCGACCGCGTTCCCAATCCGCAGGCCGATACCCAGTATGTCGCCCGGTTCACCTTCCCCGAATTCACCTCGATCTGCCCGGTCACCGGCCAGCCCGATTTCGGCATCCTGGTGATGGACTATGTCCCGGGGAAATGGCTGGTCGAGTCGAAATCTCTGAAGCTCTACCTCCAGTCCTTCCGCAACCACGGCGCCTTCCACGAGGACGTGACGGTCGCCATCGGCCGGCGGGTGGCCGACCTCCTCGCCCCGCGCTGGCTGCGGATCGGCGGCTATTTCAACCCGCGCGGCGGCATGCCCATCGACGTCTTCTGGCAGACCGGCGCCGTCCCCAAGGGGGTCTGGGTCGCCGACCAGGGCGTGCCCCTCTACCGCGGCCGGGGCTGAGAACCGGCGATGGGCTTCCACGCCGGCATCGCCATCGCGGCGACGATCGTCCTCTACCTCCTCTTCTACTTCGTCGTGGTGTCATCCCCCCTCGACCGGATCCGCGAGTCGATCGCCGGGGTCGTCGCCAAGCGGCTCGCGGGCGTCGTCATCCTCGGCGGCGGCGCGGCGCTCGTGGCGTGGCTCTTCCTGCCCTTCGACGCCGCAGCCCTCGGCGTCACCCTCGCCATCCCGCCGACGACCTGGCTGTGGGTCGGCGGCGCGAGCGTCGCCATCGTCGCCGGCTGCATCGCCACCGCCCACAGGCCGGAGAACTTCAACGTCTATCCCGAGATGCGGGTTGCGGCCTGGGGGGCGGGGCCGGTCGCGGCCAACTTCGTCTCCTGCGCCCTCTACATGTACGCCTACGAGTTCCTGTTCCGCGGCTTCCTGCTCTTCGCCTGCCTCGCCGCGATGCCGGCCTGGCTCGCGATCGCGGTGAACGTCGCGCTCTATGCGCTGGCCCATGTCGCCAAGGGACCGCGCGAGGCGCTCGGTTCGCTGCCGCTCGGCATCGTCCTCTGTCTGTCGGCGATCGAGACGGGGGCGATCTGGGCGGCGTTCCTGATCCACGTGATCATGTCGCAGTTGAACGACTACCTCGGAGTCCGCGCCAATCCGGCGATGCGCTTCGCCTTCGGGGGGCGGTCGCCGTGAACGTCCTCGTCACCGGCGCGACCGGCTTCGTCGGCCAGCGACTCGCGCACCGCCTCGCCGACGGCGGCGCGACGGTGCACGCGCTGGCCCGCTCGCCGCAGAAGGCCGAGGTGCTCCGCCGCGACCGTATCGTGGTCTTTCCCGGCGACGTTCTCGACCCCGCCTCGCTCGCCCGCGCCGCCGCGGGCTGCGATCGGGTCTATCATGCCGCGGCGCTCGTCAGCGCCTGGGCGAAGGACCCCGGCGACTATGCCCGCGTCAATGTCGGCGGCACCGTCAACGTCCTCGACGCCGCGAAGGCCGCCGGCGCGGCGCGCGTCGTCATCACCTCGACCGCCGGCGTCTTCGGTCCCTCCGAGGGCGGCCTGGTCGACGAGGCGACCCCCCGCCGCATCCCGTTCTTCAACGCCTACGAATCGTCGAAGGCCGAGATGCATGCCGCTGTCCGCACCCGCGCCGGCGACGGGCTCCATCCCGTCATCGTGTGCCCGACCCGCGTCTACGGCCCGGGGCCGATGGTCGAGGGCAACGCCGCGACGCAGATGATCGCCCGCTACATCGAGGGGCGCTGGCGGGCGCTGCCCGGCGACGGCCGGCGTTCGGGCAACTACGTCCATGTCGACGACGTGATCGATGGCCATCTCGCCGCGATGGAGAAGGGCCGCGCCGGGGAGGCCTACATCCTCGGCGGCGAGAACGCGACCTACCGCGAGTTCTTCGCGACGCTGGCCGACGTCGCCGGAGTCCACCACCGGCTCTTCCCCACCCCGATCGCCCTTCTGATGCTCTTCGCCCATACCGAGGAGAAGCGGGCCGAATGGTTCGGACGGAAGCCGCTCGTCACGCCCTCCTGGGTGCGGCGCTACAGCTACGACTGGGCCAACTCCTCGGCCAAGGCCGCTGCGGACCTGGGCTACGCGCCGCGATCGCTGCGGCAGGGTCTCGCCGAGACGGTGGCCTGGCTGCGCGGGCGCACGCCGGCCCCGACGCCGCCCGAGTTCGGAGACTTCCTGCCGCCCAGTCCCGAGGTCCCGGGCCAGGCATAGGTTCGCAGGACAGGACCCGGCCGGGACCGTCAGGCCTCCTTCGTGACGCGGTCGAGCGCCATCAGCTGCTCGAGCAGCGCCGGCATTGCGGCGATCGGCACCATGTTCGGCCCGTCGGACGGGGCGTTGTCGGGGTCCTCATGCGTCTCGATGAAGACGCCGGCGACGCCGACCGCCACGGCAGCCCGTGCGAGAACCGGCACGAAGCGCCGCTCGCCGCCCGACGAGGTCCCCTGCCCGCCCGGCTGCTGCACCGAGTGGGTGGCGTCGAAGATCACGGGCGCACCGGTTTCCGCCATGATCGGCAGGGCCCGCATGTCCGAGACCAGCGTGTTGTAGCCGAAGCTCGCGCCGCGCTCGGTGAGGAGCACGTTCGGGTTGCCGCTGTCCACGATCTTGGCCACGACGTTCCTCATGTCCCAGGGCGCGAGGAACTGGCCCTTCTTGACGTTGACCACCCTGCCCGTCGCCGCGGCTGCGATGAGGAGGTCTGTCTGCCGACTGAGGAACGCCGGGATCTGGAGCACGTCGACCACCTCGGCGACGATCGCACATTGCTCGCGCTCGTGGATGTCGGTGAGGATCGGGACGTCGAGCTCGCGCCGGAGGTCGGCGAAGATCGCGAGCGCCGCCTCGAGCCCCATCCCGCGCTTACCCGCGAGGCTGGTGCGGTTCGCCTTGTCGAACGAGGTCTTGTAGACGAAGCCGATGCCGAGCCGGGCCGTCATCTCCTTGAGGCGCCCCGCAATGTCGAAGGCATGGTCGCGCGATTCGAGCTGGCACGGACCGGCGATGAGGGCGAGCGGCAGGTCGTTGCCGAACACGGCATTGCCGACCGAAACGTGGGCGTTGGGCTTCATGGCGGCGCGATCATAGCGTCAGGCGCCGTCGGCGCCAGTCATCTGTCGAGGAAGACGAGCGCCACGCCGCAGGCGGCTTCCGGCGGCACGATCAGCCGGCCCATCCCTTCGCTGAAGGGCACGCCGTTGCCGCGAAGCGCGATCGCGGTCGTGGCAAGGTCGGCGACGGCGATCCGCAGCGCGACGAAGCGCGGCCGCGCATCCGCCGCGACATCGACGCCGGCCATCGCCTTCGCGGCCATGGGGGTCAGAAGCTCGAGCCGGTTGGGGCCGAGGTCGAACGATACCATCAGGCTGTCCGAGCGCATGTCGTGCTGGCCGGTCAGGTAGGTGAAGAAGATGTGGTAGTCGGCCGGGTCGCGGCAGGCCATCACCGCCGCGTCGATCGCGCGCGCGCCGTTGGCATGCGCCTGGAACTCCGGCCACCAGAAGCGGTCCGGATTGTGGTGCTGGCAGGTGAAGAACCCCGCCTCCGGGATGCGCGGGTCGCTGGTGAAGGCCGAGGAGAACCCGACCTCGCGATCGTCGCCGCGAGGATCACGGGCGAGCCGGCGGAACGTCATCGGCGGGAAGTCGTGCAGTCCGTTGGCCGCAAAGTCGGCCCGGTCGGCGTCGGCATCGGTGCTCTGGAAGGCGAGCATCGAGAAGCCCTCGCGGCGGGCAAGATAGTCGCGGTTGAAGGCGGCGAAGGAAAAGCCGCCCGGCTCGGGCACCGGGATGCGGGCCGGATCGACCACGCCAAGCAGCTCGATGTAGTTGCCGTCGAGCTGGACGAGCGCATTCGCCGTGCCGAAGGGATGGTACGCCACCGGCGTCAGCGTGAAGCCGAGCCGGCCGAAGATGGCACGGGCGGCGTCGAGATCGTGGACGGCGATGATCGCATGATCGATCGGGCGGGGATCGGTGGGCATGGGGCTCTTGTGGCAGGTGCACGCGGTGTGCTGGAACGGTTCGAAGTCCCGATCCTTATCGACCAGACCATGGAGGAAGCGCAATGGCCCGCAGCACCCCGGCGAAATCGGCGCGGTCGACGGCACCGGCGGCCGACGGAGAGACTGGCGCGGATGCCCCTCGGCTCCTCTCGGGCGGCAATCCGCAGATCGCCAAGGGCTACGGCGATGCTCCGGTCCAGGCCTATATCGCGGCGATGCCGGGCTGGAAGTCGGACCTCGGCCGGCGGCTCGACACCCTCATTACCGAGACCGTGCCGGGGGTGGCGAAGGCGGTGAAATGGAACACGCCGTTCTACGGCAACGAGGGCGACGGCTGGTTCGTCGCCTTCCACTGCTTCACGAAGTACGTGAAGGTCACCTTCTTCCGCGGCACCTCGCTCGACCCCGTGCCCCCCGGCGCCTCGAAGCAGCCGGAGGTGCGCTACCTGGATATCCGCGAAGGCACGCTCGACGAGGACCAGTTCGTCGACTGGATCCGCCAGGCGAGCAAGCTGCCCGGCGAGCGGCTCTAGCCCGGCACCGCCGCGCAGGACTGGCGGACCACGAGTTCCGGCGCGAAGATCTGCCGCTCCGCCGGACCGGCATCGTCGTCGCGCAGGCGCCCGACGAGCCGCGCGAAGGCTGCCGCCGCCATTGCCGCGATCGGCTGGCGCACGACCGTGAGGGCCGGCTGGAAGGCGGGCGCCCAGGGGAAATCGTCGATGCTGCACACCGAGACGTCATCGGGCACGCGGATCCCGGCCTCGGCGAGCGACCGCATCACGCCGATCAGCATCAGGTTGTTGGCGACGAAGATCGCCGTCGGCCGGTCCGTGAGGGTGAGGAGATGCCCGGCGCAGGCGCGCGCCTCCTCCATGCGAAAGTCGCCGTGAACCACCAGCGCCGGGTCGGGCGCGATGCCGTGGCGGGCGAGCGCATCACGGTAGCCGGCGAGCCGCTCCTGGCTCACATGCTGGTGGCGCATGCCGGCGACGATGCCGATCCGCCGGTGGCCGAGACCGAGGAGATGCGCGGTCGCAAGGTCGGCGGCGCGGCGATTGTCGAGCGCGAAGCCGTCGACGCCGAGGGCGGGCGAGGCATTGTCGACGGCGACGATCTTCATCCGTCCGCGGGCCAGCCGGCCATCGCCGTAGTCGGCCTCGCTGCCGGCCGGGCAGAGGATCGTGCCGGCGGCCTGGTGGGAGCGCATCAGCGTGAGGAGCTCCGCCTCGCGCGCCGCGTCGTGATCGCTGATCCCGAGCAGCACCGAATAGCCGGCGCGGTGGGCTTCGCCCTGGATGCACTCGACG
>JAEZEN010000599.1 GCA_023433185.1 Pseudomonadota bacterium
GGACGGCTCTGGCCTCGCGGGGCGGGCCGTCGCCCCAGGCGAGGCGGTACGCGAAGCGGAACTCGGTCGCCGCCTTGATGGGCTCCCGCGGCGCCCAGTAGGCGACGATGTTGTCGTGGATCTCGGCATCGGTCGGAATCTCTACGAGGACCACCGTGCCGGCGCCCCAGTCGCCCACCGGCTCCACCCAGAGGCTCGGCCGGCGCTCGTAGTCCGCTTCGACATCCTGGTAGGAGGCGAAGTCGCGATTGCGCTGGATGAGCCCGAAGCCGCGCGGGTTCCGGTCCATGAAGGAGGAGATCTGCAGCGTGCCGGGATTGGCGAGCGGACGCCAGAGGCGCTCGCCGGCGCCGTTGTGCATCAGGAGCCCGTCGGAATCGTGAACCTCCGGCCGATAGTCGTCGACGTCGCGGCGGCCGTTCATGTCGAAGAAGAACATCGAGGTGCCCGGGGCGAGGCCGACCTTGTCGAGGTCGACCCGCGGAAACAGCGTGGCCTCGACGTCGATCACGGTCGGATTGCCGTGCTCGGCACGGAAACGGTACGCGCCGGCGACGCTCGGGCTGTCGAGAAGGGCGTGGACCACGATGTGGGTGTCGCCGGGCTGCGGCCGCTCGACCCAGAAACTCCGAAAGACGGGAAACTCCTCACCCTCGGGTGCGGCCGTCTTGAGGGCGAGGCCGCGCGAGGAGATTCCATAGGCCTGGCCGGCGCCGAGGGACCGGAAATAGCTCGCCCCCAGGAACACGAGGAACTCGCCGAACTGACCCGGGTCGCGGGTAACGTCGGTGCCGATCCGGAGGCCGGCGAAGCCGATGTCCTCCTCCGGCAGGGGGCGCGGCACCCGTTCGCCGAAGCCGAACAGTCGCGGCTCGTAGGCGACATGACGGGCCTCGCCGCCGTCGACCACGGCCACGTCGATGCGTTCCTTGAAATAGAAGCCCCGGTGGAAGAACTCGATGAGGAAGCGGACGTCATCCTGCTTCCACAGCGCCGCGTCGGCCTTGTAGTAGATGTCGCGATACTGCACGTAGTCGAGGTCGCCGAGGGGCGGCGGCAGGTCCGTGGGCGGGGGCTGGAAGGGCGCGGCCGCAAGGCTCCGCGCCATTTCGATCACGCTGTCGCGCGAGAAGGGCAGGCCCTCGTCAAGCGATGGCGGGGTGAGCACCGGCTCGACCGCCGTCGTCTCCGCCCATGCGGGGGCTCCGCGGGACAGGATTGCCGCCGGCGCGGCGGTGGACGCGAGGAGCGCGAGGAAGCGTCTGCGCGTGAGAAACGGCGGGCTGGGCATACTCTGGGGAGTCTCTACACAACTGGCCTTGATGAACGTCGTTGGAGCCCGGGGGTTCCGCGCCGCAGCATATTTTCCGTTCACCGATATTGACCCCATTCGTTAGATGGCGCCTGCCTGAGTTTTGCGCATGAATGCAGTGATTTAAGCCGCAGGCTGAGCATGGTGACCCGCCTTCAAGCGGGCGCGATTCTGGCAGCACTGTGGCGGAAAATTGTTGCGCCGCAGTGAATTTTCGCCGTCCTGCCCGGTCTCCATCGCCGGACACTATCGGGGGTGGCAGGCCGCCTTGGATGCGGCAACGCCCGGTTGGCGAAGCCTCAGCCGCCGCCCCGGGCGCGGGTCTCGGCAACCAGGGCGCTCAGGGGCGGCAGGTCGACGAAGCGGGTGACTCTGCCTCCCGGGCCGGCTGCAATGCCGCCGTCCTCCGCGAACGCCGTGCCGAACCACTTGTAGTCCGAACCGAGTTCCAGCCAGCGCTCGCCCGCCTCGACGGAGTAAAGGAAGCCGCGGGTGTCGCCGCCGCCGATGCTCTCGATGATCAGCAGGCGGCGGGCATCAGCATCCGGCTCGGCATAGAGGACCTGGTAATCGCCGCGGTAGATCTCACGCCCGCGCCAGCCGCCCTTGCCGTCCGGCTCGATCAGCCGGACCGCGCCGTCCCCGGTCGAGGCCACGACGGTGTTGCCGTCGCCGATCGGGAAGGCGGTCACCGTGCCCTCGGGCAGGATGGCGAGCGTCGCATCCTCGAAGCTCGCCCCGTCGCGGAGCTGCTCGAAGTCGATCAGCCGGGCCGGCCTGTCATAGGGGTTTATCGCGACGCGCTTCCAGTCGGGCGAAAACGTTATGCACGCCTCGCCCTCGTCGCCGATCACAATGGGCTCCGCGCCGGCAATCATCACAGGCGGACCCTTGCCGCTCGTCATGGTCGAGCCGTCGAGGCTGATCGTGGAGCCGTCGGGAAGGACGTGCTCGTATGCCACCCCCAGCGTATAGCCGGTGCAGGTGCCCTTATTGAGGGGCGCCACTTCCTGCTCCCCCGCCACCACGGCCGCCTCGTCCTTGCGGGAGAGCGCCGCTCGCAACTCGTTGCCGGTGATGTCGCGGACCGTGACACGGTTGGCGGACGGCTCGACGATGGCGATCCGCCCGTCGCCGAGGATCCGCGCCGGGCCGACTTCGACCGGGTGCTTGCGGATCATGTCCATCATGTATTCGTCGAAGACGAGCAGGTCGCGGTTGACGAGGACCGTGTAGGCCTGGACCACCGGGTCGTAGCCGCTCCAGGCGAAGTTGTGGCGCAGATCGTAGTTCGAGATCTCGTCGATCACCGTCGCGAGGTTTACCAGCTCCTCGCCGGGCCGCACGATCTCGTCGTAGCGGAAGATCCCGGCCGATCCCGAGCTGTAGTAGGTGTGGATCACGCCATCGGCGGTCGCCCGGCAGCTATGGTCGAAGTACCCGCTGACGGGAACCACGTCGATGTCCGGCAACTCGTCGGGCGGCGTCGAGCCGGCGTCGAGGAAGCAGCCCTGGAGGAGGAGCCACTGGGCGTCCTCCTCGCTCGCCTCGACATGGACGAGGGCCAGCGCGTCGCCCGTGTCCATCAGTTCCTCCACCCTGAGGCCACGCACCAGGAAGCTCCGCCCCTCGGGCAGCGCGACGTACTCGTTGCCGTAGATCTCGTCGCTGCTCACGAGGGCGTTTCCGGTGGCGGTATCGAGGATCTGGAGGGTCGGGTCGCTGTCGAAGTGCCGGACGATCACCACGCCGTCGCGCTCGATCGAGATTTCGGCGGCGCGGTCGTAGGGGTCGAGCGCCCCCGCCGGCATGAGGGCGACGCGGCCGGCCTCGCTCGGCTCGCCGCCGGGCTCCGTTGCGCGGAGCACGGTTCCGTCCTCACGGACGATCACCATGCCCTTGTCCTCGTCGAGGATCCTCACCTTGCGGATCGGCGACGCATCCGCGTCGTCATCGAACACGACCTGCGGCGCTTCGGTTCCGTCGAAGCGCAGCAGGTCGCCGGCGGCGACGTCGATGAAATAGAGCGCGTCCGGTCCCTCGACCGCGATGGCTCCCTCGGGAAGGGGGTAGACCTGCTTGGCCTCCATCGCCTCGTTGAGGCGGTGGAAGGCGATCTGCATGGCGTCCGGCGCGGTGGCGTCGTCGAACGACTCCGCCGCGGTAAGAAGAAGGTCGCGGGCCGTGTCTGTGTCGCCGCGATCGAGGGCCGCCGAGGCCACCGTCACGGCGAGGCGCGCGGCGCTCACTTCGGCCTCCTTCTGGTTGGCGGAGGCGATCTCGGCCTGATCGGAGGCAAGGGCCGCCTGCTCGTCGGCGAGGGCCGCCTGCTCGTCGGCGCGGTTCGCCTGGTCGAAACCGTAGACGGCGGCGCCGGCCGCAGCGAGCGCCAGAAGGCTCGCCGCGACCAGGCCGACCCGGGTGCGGGCGGCGACCTGGCGCTGGCGATCCGCGGCGATGCGCTCGGCCTCGGCGAGCTTCCGGGCCTCCTCGAGCTCGCGGTTGCGGCGGGCCGCATCGACGGCCCGGGCGGCGGCGAGATAGGCGCGATCCGTGGCGTCGAGCGAGCGGCCGAAGTCATCGCGGGCGAGCAGCGCCTCGGCATCCTCAAGGCGGCCGCCGGTGTGCGACAGCCACGCCTCGTCGCGGGCATTGGCCTCCCAGTCGCGGGCGGCGCGGCGCACGCTTTCGAGGCTCGAGAGGGCTGCGAAATCCTCATCGAGCCACCCCTGGAGCAGGCCCCACTGGCGGAGCAGCGATTCGTGCGCCGGCTCGATCGTCACCTCGCCGGAGTCGGCCATGCGGTCGGTGGCCAGCAGCCGGGCGTCGATCAGGTGGGCGATCAGCGGCCGGGCCTCCTCGGGGATCTCGGAGAGCCGGGCGACGCGGCGCCGGGGCGAGCCGGTCTCCGGGTCGATGCCTGCGAGCCAGGGGATCAGGGAGCGGCGAAGGAGCGCCTCGCGCGCCGCCCGGTCGCGCGGCACGGCGGGATCGCCGTCGGCGGCCTTGAGGGCGCCCTCCACGGCGGCATTTATCGAACCGCGGATGCGGCCAAGCTGCTCGTACTCGTCGAGACGCAGGTCGCCGTCGCCGCCATATTCGAGGTAGAGGCGCTCGAGCGTGAAGGCCAGCAGCGGCAGGGCGTCCTTGGCGCCCCCCGCCTCGATGTCGGCGAGGAGCGCGGCGGTCAGCGCCGGCTCGATCTTCAGCGCCCGCGCCGTATCCCGGAGGCGCGCGGCGGGACCTTCGATGACGGTCTGGTAGGCGCCGCGCGGCATCGGCGGCAGGCTCAGCGTCTCCTGCCGGATGCCCTCCAGCGCCGGCGCAGTCTGGAGCCGTTCGTAGGCATCGGAGCGGATGGTGACGAGCACGATGAGGTTGGACTGGGGATCCGCCACGAGGTCGTGCAGGAGGCGGAGGAAGGCGTCCGCTTCCTCGCTGCCCTCGGCGGCGAACAGTTCCTCCCCCTGGTCGATGGGGAGGACGACGCGCGGCTGCGGCGGCAGATCGTCGCCGAGGGCGGGCACCTGCGCCGCGCCGGCCAGCTCGGCGAGCAGCGCGCTCACCGCCGGGGCGCCCGTGGCGATCGCTGCCTTGATGTCGGCGCGGCTGCGCTTGAGGCCCTCACCCTTGGCGGCCGCCTCGAGACTGCGGATGAGGCCGGTGTCGCCGCTGATCGCGGCGCGTTCCGGCCGCACGATCGGCAAGGCGAGGAAGTGGCGGTCGTCCCGCTCCAGCCGGGGCAGGAGGCCTGCGCGGAGGTAGGAGGACTTGCCGGCGCCCGAGGCACCGAGCACGACGACGAAGCGCGGCGGCGCCGCCTCGGCC
>JAEZEN010000046.1 GCA_023433185.1 Pseudomonadota bacterium
GCCTGGACCTGGTGCGACGCAGCCCTCCGGACCCGCGCCCTCTACGCCACGCTCGGCGGGAGCTGACCGCAGGCCTCAGGCAACGAGCCCGCGCACCGCGGCGAGTGCGCCGTCGACATCGGCCTCATCGTTACGGATCGACGGCGTCAGCCGGACATGCCGGGTCGCGTAAGGCGCGACCGAGGCGACCACGCCGGCCTGCCGCAGCGACGAAACCACGGCATCCGGGTCGGTTCCGGCGACATCGAAGGAGACGATGCCCGCGGACAGCTCCGCCGGCATGGGGGTGCGAACGACCACGCCCTCCGTCCCCGCAAGCCCCTCCTTCAGCATCCCCGCCAGCTGGTGTGTCCGCTCGGCGATCCGCTCCCTGCCGATCCGCCTGTGCATCTCGAAGGCCTCGGGAAGCGCCCAGCGGTGCTCGAATGCCTTGAACCCGCCCGGGCTCAAGCGCTCGCCGTCGTTGCTCCCAGGCGGGGCGTCGAGCCCCTGAAGCCACGCGGTGAAGACGCCATCGTCCGAAAAGCTCGGAATCAGGGGTCGCGTCGCGGCCAAACCCTCGCCACTGATGGCGACGATGCCGGTCCCGCGCGGCCCGAACAGCCACTTGTGGCAGCCGGCCATGTAGAAGTCGCAGCCGAGCGCGGCGAAGTCATCCCGCTCCACGCCGAAGCCGTGCACGGCGTCGACGCCGAGAAGGACACGGTCTTCCTCCGCGCGCTCCGCATTGATGTCCCCGAGCGCCGCCGCGATGGCGGCGATCGGCATCTTCAGGCCAGTGCTCGAATGCACCCATGTCAGCGCGAGGAGCCGGGTCTGCGGCCGGATCGCGGCGACGATCCCGGAAACAATCCGGTCGACACTGGCTTCGGCTGCGTTCTCATAGAGGGGGATCGTCCGAAAGCCCGCACCGCTCCGCTCCGTAGCCGTGCGCAGGCTCTCGATGGTGACGAAGTAGTCCTCTTCGGTCGCCAGCACTTCCTGCCCGGGCCGGAGAACGAGCCCGTTATAGATGAGGCCGACGCCGGCGGTCGTGCTGTCGGTCAGGGCGATATGGGACGGATGGACGCCCAGGTAGCCGCCCGCGGCCTCGCGCGCCGCAGCGGCCATCGGGCCGTTGTTGCGCTCGAGATAGGCGACCGGATCGGCGTCCAGTTCCCGGCGATGCCGCTCGATAGCCGCGCGGACGGGCGCGGGGTGCGCGGCCAGCAGCATCGCGCTCATGTGGATCCTGTCGGGCACGAGATCGAACAGCGCCCGTACCGCCTGCCAGTCTCCCCCGATGTCCGCTCCGACGTCAGCGAGGCCGGTATCCGGCGCGAAGGAGCCGGTGGCGGCCGTGGCCGCCGCCGCCGTGCCGATCACCTTGAGGGCTGTCCGGCGGTCGAGTCCGCGCCCGTGCATGCGTGCTGCGCTCCCTTCTGGCTGCAGTCGACCGCTTCCCGGCGGGCGACCCTGTTGCGCCATTCTGAAGTCCCCGGCCATTCCCCTCCTAATGAGAGAACATCCGATGCCGGATTTGGTTCACCATGACACGCCGGCCGTCCTTGCCGTGTCACGGCAGGACGCCGCCTCCGGGCTGGACCCCGAAGGCGGCGCGATATCCTCGCGTCAGTGTCAGGCGGCGACGCGGTCGATCACGACCGGGACGGGCCGGCATATCGTGTTGCAGACCGGCGAGTGCGCCTGGGCATAGGCGAGCAGGTCGTCGAGTTCCTCGTCGGAGCAGTCCGCCTTGACGCGCAGCCGGATACCGATGCGCTCGTAACCGGCCGGCACGCTGTCGTCGAGGCCGAGGATGCCCTGCAGGTCGATGTCGCCCTTCAGTTCGGTCGACAGTTCGCGGACGGTGATGCCGCGGGCCATGGCATGCAGGATGAAGGTCGTCGTGACGCAGCCCGCCAGCGCATGAAGCAGGAACTCGACCGGGTTGGCACCCTCGTTCTTGCCGAGCAGGACCGGAGGCTCGCCGTTGGTGAACTCGAACGCGGCGGAGCGCGAGGTGTCCTCTGCGCCGACGCCGAAGAAGTCCCTGATGGTCGAGCGGTTCTCGCCGCCGTCGATCCAGGTGTTCCGGGCGCGGAACTGGAACCGGGCCAGGCTCTTGTCGGCCTGAACCGCCGCAATCGTGTCGGCGGCCGCCTGCACGTCGAGGCCATTGATGTGGGTCGCCTGCTGGGCGACAGTGTCCCGATGGGTCATGGCTTGCTCTCCTGTGTGGGTTGGTGCCGGTCGCGATCGGCTCAGGCAATGACGGCAAGCTAGACCCGGCGAGGGGAACACGATCAGCCCCGGACGGACCAGAAGCGGTCCGTTCGTGCCAGAATCGGGATGCCATGCCGGACGCGCGGCCAGATCCTGTCGACGCATTGCTGCTCGCGCTGCCCGAGACCGCCGGCTCCTCGCTCTACGGCATGCTCGACGTTCTGTCGGCCACGGGCACACTCTGGCAGGAGCTCGTGGGGGATGAGCCGGGGCATCGCCTCATCGCCCCGCGGATCGTTTCGGAATCGCCGGATCCGTTCCGCTGCGGGAACGGCATCCCCGTCAGCCCCGACCTTGCCTTCCGCGAGGCCGGGTGCCCGGAGATCCTGGTGATCCCCGAACTGTGGCTGGCGCCGACGGACGATGTCGGCGATCGCTACGCCGATCTCAAGGCATGGATTCGCGCGTGTTACCGGTCGGGCTGCATGATCTACACCGCGTGCTCGGGATCGATCCTGCTTGCGGCGACGGGGCTTCTCGACGGTCGTGAGGCAACCTCCCACTGGGGCTACGAGGACCTGTTTCGCAGGCGCTTCCCGGCCGTCCGGTTCAACCCGCATCCCAGCCTGGTGATCGCTGATCCCGCGGGCAGGATCGTGACCGCGGGCGGGACGACGTCGTGGCACGACCTGGCACTGCACATCATCGCGCGCCACTGCCACCCGGGCGAGGCATTGCGCATCGCGAAGGTCTACCTGCTGAAATGGCACGCCGAGGGCCAGCTGCCGTTTGCGAGCCTCGTCCGCAGGCAACCGCATGCCGATTCGGTCGTGCGCCATGCCGAGGCCTGGCTTTCACGGCACTTCCACGAACCGCAGGCCGTATCCGCCGTGGTCACGGCCTGCGGCATCCCCGAGCGGACGCTGAAGCGGCGCTTCAAGAACGCCACCGGCTCGCCCCTCATCGTCCACGTCCAGAACCTGCGCATCGAGGAAGCCAAGCGGCTGCTGGAGACGACCGACATCGCCGCCGACGAGATCGCCGCCCGGGTCGGCTACGACAATCCCGCCTTCTTCCGGCGGCTGTTCAAGCGCTGCACGGGACTCACACCCGGACCCTACCGGCGGATGTTCCGCCCGATCGCGGGAGCCGGCGCGACCTTCCATGGCACCGCCTCGGGGCACGCCGGGGTCGCGTGACCGCCGTCGGGCGTCTCCCCGCTCCTGTGAACCCGGTCACACCACGCGCCATTCCGATGCTTCTTCAAACGCGCCCGACCACGGGCGAGGCCGACACCATGGGCACCCGACGCCGTGGCGCGTCATCGACCTCATGGAGAAGCCAAGATGTCCACCAGCACCGCAGACTTCGCCGTCCCTGCCATCGCACCAGCCCCGGCAACCCCCAGCGTTGCCCGCGTCGTTCGCGCGGGACTCGACTGGGTTCGGCGGCGCCACTCGATCTGGCTCCATCGCCGCATCCTTCACGGTCTCCCCGACCGCGTCCTCGCCGACATCGGCATGCACCGCGACATGATCGACCACGTGGTTCCCGAGCGCCTGGACCACGCCGGCCGTCCCGCGGGTCCCTACCCCTTCTGAGTCGTAGGGGGAGCCAGGGATATGGATGTGCGACAGAGCTACAGCCGCTGGCGGCGCTACCGCGCCGTCCTGCGCGAACTCGACACCTACTCCCGGCGCGAGCTGAGCGAACTCGGCATTGCACCGCAGGATGTGGGACGGGTGGCCCGGGCGGCGAGCGGCCGTCGGCCATGACCGAAACGGGGACCGGGAAGCGCCACGCCGCGCTTTCCGGGCCCCGATCCGCACCGGGCGCTCGGTGAAGGCGCCTACATGCTGCTGGTGAATCCGCCGTCGACGTAGATCACCTGGCCGTTGACGAAGCTCGAGGAGTCCGACGCCAGGAACACCACGGCGCTCTTCATC
>JAEZEN010000088.1 GCA_023433185.1 Pseudomonadota bacterium
ACTACTACCAGTTCGAGGGCGGCGTGATCGCCGCGATCCGGCAGGTCAGCGGCCGCCAGCCGGAAGCCTTCCATGTCGACCACAGCCGGCCCGAGGCACCGAAGCCCCGGCGGCTGGCCGAGGAGATCGGCCGGGTGGTGCGCGGCCGTGCCGCGAACCCGAAATGGATCGCCGGCATGATGCGCCACGGTCACCGTGGCGCGATGGAACTGACCGCCACGGTCGACCTCCTCTTCGCCCACGCCGCGCTGACCGACGCAGTCGGCGACCAGCATTTCGACGCTCTCTACGAGGCCTATATCGTCGACGATGCGGTCCGCGACTTCATCGCCGGCGCGAACCCCGAGGCGCTGGCCGACATGGCTGCGCGCTTCCGCGAGGCGATCGACCGCGGGCTGTGGTCGCCGCGGCACAACAGCGCGCATCACAGGCTGGCGGCTCTCGCCGGCGGCAGGCGGGAGGCAGCGGAATGAAGGACGACATGACCGAGGCGGAACTCGACGCCCGCCACGCCGAGAAGATGCGGAAGAAGAAGGAGGTCCGCGACCGGATCGTCGCCACCAAGACGATCGAGAAGGGGCTGCTCATCGTCCACACCGGCAAGGGCAAGGGCAAGTCGACGGCGGCCTTCGGCATGATCTTCCGCGCCCTCGGCCACGGCATGCCGGTCGCCATCGTCCAGTTCGTCAAGGGCAAGTGGCAGACCGGCGAGCGCGCCGCGCTGGAGCGCTTCGGCGACCTCGTGTCGATCAACACGATGGGCGAGGGCTTCACCTGGGAGACCCAGGACCGCCAGCGCGACCTCGCCGCGGCGCGCGCCGCCTGGGAACAGGCCAAGGCGCTGATCGCCGCGGGGCATCATCGCATCGTGCTGCTCGACGAACTCAACATCGTGCTCCGTTACGACTATCTTCCGATCGAGGAGGTGGTCGCATTCCTCCGCGACGCGAAGCCGGAGCACGTGCACGTCATCGTCACCGGTCGGAACGCCAAGGACGAACTGATCGAGGCCGCCGACCTCGTGACCGAGATGACGATGGTCAAGCACCCGTTCCGGTCGGGCGTGAAGGCGCAGCAGGGAGTGGAGTTCTGAGCGCATGAAGGTCGCCGTCTTCAGCACCAAGGCCTACGACCGCGCGTTCCTTGCGACGGCGAACCGCGACGCGGGCCATCAGTTCATCTTCCTCGAGACGCGCCTCAGCGACCTGACCGCCTCGGCTGCCGACGGCGCCGAAGCGGTGTGCATCTTCGTCAATGACGATGGCGGCGCCGCCGTGCTTGAGGCGCTCCACCGCCAGGGTATCCGGCTGGTCGCCCTGCGCTCGGCCGGCTTCAACCATGTCGACCTGGCGCGGGCGAGCGAACTGGGGATCACCGTCGCTCGGGTCCCCGAGTACTCGCCTCACGCGGTCGCCGAGCACACGGTGGCGCTGATCCTCGCGCTGAACCGGCGGATCCATCGTGCCTATGCCCGGGTCCGCGAGGGCAACTTCGCCCTCGACGGGCTGATGGGATTCGATCTCCACGGCAAGACGGTGGGGGTGATCGGTACCGGCAAGATCGGCCGGCTGGTGATGCGCATCATGGCCGGCTTCGGCTGCGACATCCTCGCCCACGACCCGCGGCCGGACCCCGCGGCCGAAGCCCTCGGCGCGCGCTACGTGCCGTTCGCGGAACTGATCGCGGGCTCGGACATCGTCACGCTCCATTGCCCGCTCACGCCCGAGACGCGGCACCTGATCGACGCCGACGCCATTTCCGGGATGCGGGAGGGGGCGATGCTGGTCAATACCAGCCGCGGGGCGGTCATCGATACGCGCGCGGTCATCCACGGCCTCAAGTCCGGCCGGATCGGCAGCCTCGCCCTCGACGTCTACGAGGAGGAGGGCGACCTGTTCTTCGAGAACCTCTCCGACGAGGTGATCAGGGACGACGTGTTCGCCCGACTTCTCACCTTTCCCAACGTGCTCATCACCGGCCACCAGGCCTTCTTCACCGCCGAGGCCCTGACGGCGATCGCGGAGACCACGATCGCCAACATCACCGCCTTCGAGGACACCGGCAGGGCCCTCCACGAGATATCGACGGAGCGCGTTGCGTGATGCGCGGGTGTGGCGGCCGGGCGGGATGAGCGCGCTGCTTGCGGCGAGTCCGATCCTCCTCGTCCTCGCCCTGATGCTCGCGGTGCGCCTGTCCGCGGCCCAGGCCGGAGCGGCTGGACTCGGGCTCGCGCTTGTCCTCGCGCTTGGCGGCATCAGCGGCAGCCTTGGCTGGCCCGGGGTCGCCGGGTCGATCCTCGAAGGTCTGTTCCTGTCCGCGGCGATCCTCTGGATCCTCTTCGCGGCCCTCGCGATCCACCAACTCCAGACCGACGGCGGCGCCATGACGCTGCTCAAGGCGGCGCTGGAGGGGCTCACGACGAACCGGGTGGCGCTCACCATTCTCATCGGCTGGTTCTTCGCCCTCTTTCTCGAAGGGGTGGCCGGGTTCGGTACGCCGGTGGCGCTCACCGCGCCGATCCTTGCCGGCCTAGGCATCGCCCCGGCGCAGGCCGTGGCCATTGCCCTGCTCGGCCATGCCGGCGGAGTCGCCTTCGGGGCGGTCGGCACGCCTGTCCTCGCGCAGGACCTGCTGGTCGCCGATTCCGCGGCGACGATCGCGGCGGCCACCGGCCTGCTCAACGCCGCCGTCGTCTGCGTGGTGATGGTGTTCTTTGCGCTGGCGGTCCGGACGGCCGGCGAGGGGCCGGCTGCCGGACTCTGGCCGAGCGGCGCGTTCGCCGCCGTGGCGTTCGCTGTGCCGATGGCGGCCGTCGCCGTCCTGCTTGGCGCCGAACTGCCGACGATTATCGGCGCGCTCGCCGGCGGTGCCGCCTATGTGCTGATCGCCGAGCGGCGGAAGGCCGCCGCGGATCGCGCCGTGGCGTCGGGGCGCGCGATCGCGGTCGCCGCCGCACCCTATGCCGCGA
>JAEZEN010000159.1 GCA_023433185.1 Pseudomonadota bacterium
CGACTGGCGCGGCGTCAACTCGATGGTGCTGCTCGACGACATGACCGAGGAGAACGGCCCGACGCGCGTCGTGCCGGGCTCGCACAAGTGGTCGCCGATCAACGTCCCCGACATCAACATGCACGAGCTCACGGCCATCGAGATCGACGCCGAGACCGCGCCGAAGGTGCCGAAGGACACGATCGCGACCTATCCGGGCGAGTTCCACATCACCGGCAAGGCGGGCTCGGTGGCGGTGATCAACGCCTGCATCTGGCATGGCGGGACGACCAATTTCAGCGGCAGGCCGCGCCGGGTGCTGCACCTCTTCATCGGCCGCCGCGACCTGCCGCAGCAACTCGTCGAGCGCGACCACGTCACGCCCGAACTGCTCGCCCGCACCAACGCCGCCCAGCGCTTCCTCCTCGACATCGAGGGCGCCGAGCCCAAGGTCACCGGCTACCCGCCGATGCCGAAGGAAGCCCGCAAGTGGGCGGTCGGCGAGATGAAGGAAGCCAAGGCGTACTGAGCCGACGTTTCGCATACGCTCCACCCGGCCGCGGGAGACTGCGGCCGGGGTGGGGCTTGAATCCGACGAGAGCTCAACGGCACCGTGGGAGTTCCAGAAGGTTGTTTGGCTCCTAGCCGTCTGCGGTTGTCTTCAGGTATTTCCGCCCATTCGGCCGCGTCGCCACGACAACCTCGGCCCGCGTTCCATCGACCCGCGTCCAGTACGTGTGAACATTCGCCTCGATGTTCCGAATAGCGGCATCAATTTGATGTTGCCACTCCGAGCCGCCGATCGCATCGATCCGCTGGTCGACGTCGGCACCGTCGGGCACGTGACACGTCACCTGGTAGTCCGCCATGAACGCCCCCAAGAGTTGTTCAGCTATATTGATACTACTATAACGCTATGCCAGGTCAGCCTACAATAGGATGATATTCCTTTATCCCCAGATCGAATCGCGCTATAGGAATTCGTTCCTCTGTCGCCGGGCGTCCCATGCGTCTCCGTTCCTGCCTGCGTTTTCCGTTGCGTGCCGCGTGTGCCGGTCTGGTCCTCGCGTTCCTCGCCGCCGTCGTCGCGGCGCGGGCGGAGGTGATGCCCGGCCCGGTGGCGGCGGACGTCATCCGCGTCGTTGACGGCGATACGCTGGCGTTGCGGGCCCGCATCTGGATCGGCATCGACATCGTGGTGAACGCCCGCATCCGCGGCATCGACGCGCCGGAGCTGCGCGGCCGCTGCGACGCCGAGAAGGCCAAGGCCGAGGCCGCCCGGGCGCGGCTCGAGGGGCTTGCGGGCGGCGGCACGGTGCGCCTCCGCCGGATCGAGCACGACAAGTATGCCGGCCGCGTGCTCGCCGACATCGTCACCGACGACGGCATCGACCTTGCCGCGGCGATGCTCGAGAGCGGCCTCGCCCGGCCCTATGACGGTGGCGGCCGGGCGCCGTGGTGCGACGTCGCCCATTTGGCAGAGTGAGGGGCGCGCCGCGATCCGTCGGTCTCCCGCGGGGTGGGCGTCGCCCCTCCCCGGAACCGCTCACGCCGTTTCGGATCGAATGAAGCCTTGCTCTCGCCGCTCGAAAGACCAACGACGCTCCGGTTCATGGCGACACCCAACCCTCCCCTTGTGGGAGGGTCGGAGCGCCGAAGGCGTTTCGGGGAGGGGTAGATCTCTCGAGGCCGGACGCCGCCACCCCTCCCCGGAACCGCGCGCCGGTTCCGGCCCTCCCACAAGGGGAGGGCTGGGGTGGTGCGTCGTCGGCGAAAGACCTCCTGGCGGAGATGTGTGAACCTCATAGCCGCGGGAGAGGAAACGGCGCCTTGGCGCGCCGGAGGCGCGCTTTGGCGCAGTCGGTGAGGGGTGATGGGAGGGAGCGGAACGGGACCCCCACCGCGCCCGCACGGTGCCGGCCGGCCTCCCATCGTCACCCTGCCATGACCCCTCACCAGGCTCCGCATCGGCCGCGCGGCCGTGCTGCGCTATCCTCTCCCCGCCCGGGAGAGGAGGCGGGACGTCTGCGCCGGATGAGCCCAGCGTCGTCCGCAGCGCCCATGCGTCCTTGACACCGGGCGCCAGGGCCATATGTTCGGACGTGGTGATACGGGGTGCTCGTCCCATCCGGGGCGGGCTGAGATCAAACCCGCCGAACCTGATCTGGGTAATGCCAGCGCCAGGGAGCCGTCACCAGCCGGGCCGCTCCCCGCGGGCCGGTCCGCGGCTCCCGAGAAAGGGAGACCGCCAAGCGTGACCGACATCGATCTTTCCGGGGCCATCGAGCGCCTGCGGGCGCGCGGACCGCTCGTCCACAACATCACCAACTACGTGGTGATGAACACCACCGCCAACGCCCTGCTCGCGGTCGGCGCCTCGCCGGCCATGGTCCATGCCCTGCCCGAGGTCGAGGCCTTCGCCCCGCTCGCACAGGCGCTGGTCATCAACATCGGCACCCTGTCGCCGCCCTGGGTCGAGGCGATGGAGAAGGCCGCCGCCGCTGCCACCGCCGCGGGCGTCCCCTTCGTCCTCGATCCGGTCGCCGCCGGTGCCACCGCCTACCGCACCGAGGTGTCGCTCCGCCTGCTCGGCCTCGGCCCGGCGGTCGTGCGCGGCAACGCCTCGGAGATCATGGCGCTCGCCGGAGAATCCGGCGCCGCCGGCAAGGGCGTCGATTCGACGAAGGGCTCGGAAGCCGCCCGCGACGCGGCGCAGGCGCTCGCCCGGGAGGCGAAGTGCGTCGTCGCCGTCACCGGCGCGGTCGACTACGTCACCGACGGGACGCGGATGACGGGCATCGCCAATGGCGACCCGATGCTGTCGCGGGTGACGGGCACGGGCTGCATGGCGACGGCGCTCTGCGGCGCCTTTCTCGGCGCCGGGCTCGCCCCCTTCGATGCCGCGGTCGCCGGCCTTGCCGTGATGGGCGTCGCCGCCGAGCAGGCGATTGCGGGCGCGAAGGGCCCGGCGAGCTTCCAGGTGGCGCTGATCGACGCCTTCCACAATCTCGACGATGCCGCGCTCAGCGCCGGGGTGCGCCTCCGGTGAGGCGCCTTCCCGACCTCCGCCTGATGCTCGTCACCGACGCGGCGATGACGGCGCGGCGCGGGCTGGTCGAGACGGTTCGCGCGGCGGTGGCCGGCGGCGTCACCATCGTCCAGCTCCGCGACAAGGAGGCCGGCGACGACGCCATGCTGGCCATGGGCCGCACGCTCCGCGCCGCCCTCGACCCGCTTGGCGTGCCGCTCGTCGTCAACGACCGGCCGTCCGTCGCCGCCGCCCTCGGCGCCCATCTTCACATCGGCCAGGAGGACGGCGATCCGGCCGCGGCGCGCGCCGCGATCGGGCCCGATGCGGTTCGCGGCCTGTCGGTGACGCGGGCCGCGGAGGTCGCCACGGTCGACGCGCGGATCGTCGACTATGTCGGCCTCGGCCCGGTCTTCCCGACCGGCAC
>JAEZEN010000188.1 GCA_023433185.1 Pseudomonadota bacterium
GGCGATCTGCTCGCCCAGCTCGACGATGCCGACGAGCGCGCGGCCGTGGCCGGCGCCGAGGCCCGGCTGGCGCAGGCCGAGGCGCAGCTCGCGAACCTCCGCTCCGGCAAGCGTCCCGTCGAGATCAGCGTCATCGAGGCCCGGCTCAGCGAGGCGCGGGCCAACTTCGCCCTCGCCGAAGAGGAGTACCAGCGCCAGCTCATCCTGCGCGAGAAGGGCGTGGTCTCCCAGGCGGCGGTGGACAATGCCAAGGCCCGGCGCGACACCGCCGACGCAAGCGTCCGGGCGATCGAGCACGAACTCGATGTTGCCCGGCTGCCGGCCCGACCGGAGGAGATCACCGCTGCCGAGCGGCACGTGGCGGCGGAGCAGGCGGCGCTGGCGCAGGCCCGCAACGCGCTCGAGCGGCGCGTGCTGGCGGCACCGGAGGCGGGGCTGGTCGAGGATGCCTTCTTCGAGCCCGGCGAGCACGTTCAGGCGGGCGCTGCGATCGTCTCGCTCCTTCCCGACGCCAACCGCAAGATCCGGTTCTTCGTCCCCGAGCCGCGGCTCGCCACGCTGTCGATCGGCAGCCGGGTCGCCATCGCCTGCGACAACTGTCCGGCGGGCCTCGCCGGCGAGGTATCCTTCGTCTCGAGCGCTGCCGAGTTCACCCCGCCGGTGATCTATTCCAGGGACGTCCGCGACAAGCTCGTCTTCCGGGTCGAGGCGAAGCCGCTCGGCGATGCGATCCGGCTCAAGGTCGGCCAGCCGGTCGACGTGACGCTGCCGGGCGACCCGGCGTCGTGAGCGCGCCGCCGGTCATCGAAGTCTCGGGGCTCACCAAGAGCTTCAGCGGCAAGGTGGTGGTCGACGATGTCGACCTCTCGGTGAAGCGCGGCGAGATCGTCGGCTTCCTCGGCCCGAACGGCTCGGGCAAGACCACCACCATACGCCTGATCTGCGGGCTGCTCCGGCCCGACTCCGGCTCGGGCGAGGTGCTCGGCCACGACATCCGCACCCAGTCCGACCTGATCTAGCGCGAGGTCGGCTACATGACGCAGCGCTTCTCGTTCTACGAGGATCTGACGATCCGGGAGAATCTCGACTTCGTGGCGCGGCTCTACGGGCTGCGGCCGCGCGCCGCCCATGTCGCGCGCACGCTCGAGCGGCTCGGCCTCGCCAACCGCCGCGACCAGCTCGCCGGCTCCCTGTCGGGCGGCTGGAAGCAGCGCCTGGCGCTCGCAGCCTGCGTCATGCACGCGCCGCAGCTTCTCCTCCTCGACGAGCCGACTGCCGGCGTCGACCCCAAGGCGCGGCGCGAGTTCTGGGACGAGATCCACGAGCTCGCGGCTGAGGGTCTGACGGTGCTGGTCTCGACGCATTACATGGACGAGGCCGAGCGCTGCCACCGCATCGTCTATATCGCCTATGGCCGGGTGATCGCCCGCGGCACCGTGCCCGAGGTCATCGCCGATTCCGGCCTCCACACCGTCGTGGTACGCGGCGGCGATACCGCTGCCATCGCCCGCCGGCTGCGCGGCCGCGACGGAGTCGACCAGGTGGCGCCCTTCGGCAACGATCTCCACGTCGTCGGCACCGACCCGGAGCTGCTGGCGCGCAGCGTCGCCGATGCGATCGACGGCACCGGCGCCACCCATGCGCCCGACGCGACCAGCCTCGAGGACGTCTTCATCCGGCTGATGGCGCAGTCGGCCGACAACTTCGGTAACGGCGCGGGAGCACCGGGGTGATGGGCGGCAGCCCCCCTCGCGCGTCCTGCGGGGCTCCGCCCGGCGAGGATCACGCATGACCGCTGCCGAGAACGCGCCTGCGCGCCCGGCCTCCCGCATCATGGGTCGCGTCTTCTCCTCCTCCCGCGTCATGGCGGTGATGGCGAAGGAGTTCATTCAGATGCGCCGCGACCGGCTCACCTTCGCGATGATCATCGGCGTGCCGATCATCCAGCTCGCGCTGTTCGGCTATGCGATCAATACCGACCCGAAGGAGCTGCCGACCGCGGCGATCGTCGCCGACCACGGGCCGATCGGACGGGCGATCCTCGCCGGGCTGGAAACCTCCGGCTATTTCGCGATCCGCGAGGGGACCGAGAGCGAAGCCACGGCGCGCGCCGCGCTCGCCCGCGGCGACGTCTCCTACATCGTCACCATCCCGGTCGGCTTCGGCCGGGCGGTCGTTCGGGGCGAGCGGCCGCAGCTCCTGGTCGAGGCCGACGCCACCGACCCGACCGCGACGGCCAATGCGCTCGGCGCGCTCGGCGAGATCGTCCGGACCGCCGTCACCCGCGAGGCGGCGGGTCCGCTCGCCGGCCTCGCCCCGGGCACGCTGCCGGTCGATGTGGTCATCCACCGGCGCTACAACCCCGAGGGCATCAGCTCCTACAACATCGTGCCCGGCCTGCTCGGCGTCATCCTGACGATGACGACGATCCTGATGACCTCGCTGGCGCTGACCCGCGAGGTCGAGCGCGGCACGATCGAGAACCTTCTCGCCATGCCGGCGCGGCCCTACGAGATCATGGCCGGCAAGATCATCCCGTATATCGGCTTCGGTTTCGTCCAGGTTGCGGTGATCCTGGTCGCGAGCCAGCTCCTCTTCGACGTGCCGATGCACGGCTCGCTCATGATGCTGCTGGCCATCACGCTGCTCTTCATCGCTACCAACGTCACCCTCGGCTACACGATCTCGACGGTCGCCCGCAGCCAGATGCAGGCGATGCAGATGACGTTCTTCATCTTCCTGCCCTCGATCCTGCTGTCCGGTTTCATGTTTCCGTTCCGCGGCATGCCGGACTGGGCGCAGGTGGTCGGCGAGGCCATCCCGCTCACCCATTTTCTCCGCGTGGTGCGCGGCATCATGCTGAAGGGCGCGAGCTTCCCCGAGGTTTGGCCCAGCGTCTGGCCGCTGGCGGTGGCGTGGGCCGTTCTGGCGGCGATGGCGCTCTTGCGCTACCGGCGCACGCTCGACTGAGCGCGGCAGCGACGCGAAGGCGTGGCGCGACCCTCGATACAGGCCTCACGGAGATGGCGCGTGTCCCGACGAAACGTCGTTCCGGTGCCCGGTCATGCCTGCCATGACGCTGCTGAGGATGCGGGTCCTGAGGCCGCGCGGCAGACCCGCCAGCGACAGGCCAAGCAGCTTCGACCGCCACCCCGGGCGGACGGTGCGCCGGCGGCCAAGGGCTTGCATGGCCCCGGCCGCTACGGTGGCGGGCAGATCGGCCCGATCAAAGGTCATGCCGGAGCGCGCCTCGAAGCCGCTGCTCACCGGACCCGGAGCCACGGCGAGCACCGCCACACCATCCGGCGCGAGTTCCCGCCCGAGGCCCTCGGCGAAGGTCTGCACGAAGGCCTTGGTCGCGGCGTAATTGGCCGACCGCGCGACGCCCTGGAAGGCGACGATGGAACTCAGGAGCACGATGCCGCCGCGGCGCCGTGACACCATCCCGGCGGCCAAGCCGTGGCAGAGCGCGACCACCGCCCGGCAGTTCACGTCGATCATGCCGAGCTCTTCGCTGAGGTTGGACTGCGGGAACGGTCCCGACGTGCCGTATCCGGCGGCGGCGACCAGGAGCCCGACTTCGCGCCCGTCTGCGGCGCCGAGCGCCGCGACCACGCCGGCCTCGGTGGCGAGATCGGCAGCGACGACTGCGCATGCGATGCCGTGACGCCGCTCGAGGTCGCCGGCGAGGGCCTCCAGCTGGGGCCTGCGGCGGGCGACGAGAATGAGGTCGAGACCCTGGCCGGCGAGCAGATCGGCGAACGCCCGGCCAATTCCGTCCGAGGCGCCCGTGACGAGGGCCCAGGGGCCGTATGTCGCGCGCAACGCAGTGGGATTTCGCTGCGTCGACGAGGTCGGTGACGTCACCGGCATCGGCTGGCTCCAGGCTGGAGACACGGTGAAGATAGGCCGAATTGCAGACCCTGTGAACCGGATCGCGGCGCCGGCGGCCGACCGGGGCCACCTGGTGCGTGTTCCCGTCCCCTCCCGCCCTTGCCAAGGCGCGGCCCCGCCGCCAGAGTTCGTGGCCGGACCGACAGGTCGCGCCAAGACCGGAAGAGCCTGAGACGATGCCGATGCACTCCGCCACGCGCCGCGGCTTCATGGTCGGTGCCGGTTGCCTGGCGCTCGGCACCGGCCTGGCGCGCTCGGGACGGTCCGCGAGCGCCGCTGTTCTGCCGCCGCCGCCCGAGCCGGTGGCCGGTGGGGTGGTGAGACTCGACCTCGTCGCCGCGGAGCGGCCGCAGTCGCTGCCCTGCTTCGGCGGGCTGACCCTGCCGATGTGGACCTTTGCCGACGACACCTGGCTACCGGTGGTGCGCATGACCCTCGGCGAGCGCCTCGAGACGCGTTTCGAGAACCGCCTGACGCGCGCGGGCGAGCACAGCTCGATCCACTGGCACGGCATCCGCCTGCCCAACGACCAGGACGGTGTGCCCTATCTCGTGCAGCCGCCGGTCGATCCGGGCGAGAGCTACACCTACGACTTCACCCCGCCCGACACCGGGACGTTCTTCTTCCACACCCACTGCAACACCGTCGAGCAGATGGGGCGCGGCCTGATGGGCGTCCTGATCGTCGAGGGCGACGCGGTCGAGCCCTATGCGGCGGACGTGGTGCTGTTGCTCCGCGACTGGCGGGTGAATGTCGAGCAGGGCACGTTCTCGAACTTCTTCACCGCACGCGGTGCAAGCCGCGCCGGCAGCTATGGCAACCTCCGCAGCGTCAACGGGGCGACGGAGCCGCGGATCGGCCTTCCCGCCGGCCGGGACTGCCGGCTCCGCCTGATCAATGGCGATCCGACGCGCCTCATGGACGTGGCGATCGAGGGCGCCGACGCGGCGATCATCGCGATCGACGGCATCGCCGTCCCGCCCCTGCCGATCGAGGGGTGGTCGCTCGGTTCGGCGATGCGGATCGACATCGCGGTGCGCGCCCCGCGGCGGGGAGAGGTGGCGCGGCTGGTCGACCGCGGCGGCGCGGAGCCGCTGCTACTTGCGACGATCGCAGGGCAGGGTGCGTCACCGCCGGCGTCACCCTTCGATCCCAGGCCGCTTCGTGCCGGGCGCATTCCCGTACCGGACCTCGCCTCTGCCGAGACCCTGGCCTTCGACTTCGCCGCGGGTGCCCCCGCGGTGCCCCCCGGTGACGCGGGGAGCGGGGGCGTCATCGGCGCGATCTGTGGGTCGATCGACGACTTCTGGACGATCGACGGCATCGCCTGGCCGGGCCGCGACCACGCCCGCATTCCGGCGCCGCTCGCCGTGCTGGAGCGCGGCCGCAGCTACCGCGTGCGGATCAGGAACCTGAGCCGGATCGCCCATCCGGTCCACATCCACGGCCACCATTTCACGGTGCTGCGCTCCGACCGGCGGCTCCTGCCGCGACATCACGCCGACACCGTCCTGCTCCTGCCCGAGGAGACGGTAGAGGCGGCCTTCGTCGCCGACAACCCGGGCGACTGGATGTTCCATTGCCACGTCATCGAGCACCAGGAGACGGGCATGATGGGCTACGTCCGCGTGCTCTGAGGGATCGCGCATGCCGCTTCCGCGGCCCCGGGCGCCATGTTAGAATCGTTCTCGACGCTTGCCGGCATGGCAACGGGGAGGGGACCATGAGGGCTTCGGTCGCACTGCTTTTCATGACGGGGCTGGCGGGCTCGGCTGCCGCCCAGGACCACGACGCGCTTGTCGCCCGCGGCGCGTACCTGATGAACGGGCCGGTCGCCTGCGGCAACTGCCACGACACGCGCGACGAAACCATGGCGCCGGTCCCCGGAAAAGCGCTGGCGGGGGGCTTCCGCATCTTCGATCCGATCGGCATCGACGCCTATGCGGCGAACATCACGCCCGATCCCGACACTGGCATCGGCACCTGGACCGACGAGGAGATCATCGTCGCGATCCGCGAGGGCAAGACCCCGGACGGGCGGATCATCTTCCCGCCAATGGCGGTGCCCAGCTACAACGCCATGTCGGACGACGACGTGGCAGCGATCGTCGCCTATCTCCGGACCGTCCCGGCCGTCCACAACGAGGTGCCGGAATCGACCTACGGGATCCCGCAGCAGGCGATGCCGCCGGCCAAGGGCGATCCCGCACCGCCGGCCACCGACCAGGTCGCCTATGGCGGCTACATCGTGAACGCGCTGGCCCATTGCATGGAGTGCCACACGCCCTTCACGGCGGACGGCATGCCGGACATGACGCGGATCGGCGCGGGCGGGTTCGGCATCCATCTCGGCCCCGACGCCGTGGTCATGACGCCCAACATCACGCCCGACCCCGAGACCGGCATCGGCAACTGGAGCGACGCGGAGATCAAGACCGCGATCACGGACGGCATCCGGCCGGGCGGCGGCAAGCTCGCTCCGCCGATGCCCTACGGCAACTTCGCCAACATGACGGACGAGGATCTCGACGCGGTGGTCGCCTATCTTCGCACCATCCCGCCGGTCGAGAACAAGGTCGAGCGCACCGCCTTTCAGCAGCAGGCCTTCCCGTAGCGGGACACAGGCAAGGGTTGCGTCGCATCCGCTGTACCCATCGGAACCGGTGCGGACGCCGCCGCGTTTCCGCCTTATTCGGACGCGGAATCGCTTACAATTTTCATGAATTTGGACTGATTTGAATTTGTTCCCGCACGGGAACCGGTCGTTTCGTCGCGGCTTATTTTCTCAGCGGCGATGTTCCGCCGCAAGCTTGACGCGAACGGAGGAGAGCCATGAACAGGTTTCGACTTACCATCGCGGCGGCGTCGGCCGCCCTCCTGATCGGGGCCTCTGCGATCTCTGCCCAGGGCGCCGAGGTCAAGGCCGGCATCGGCGGCGTGAAGGCCAGCGTTTCGGTCGGCGGCAAGAGCGTCGCGGGTGCCAAGGCGTCCGTCGGCAACACCGCCAAGGCGACCGCGACCGTTGGTGGCGGCGGCGGCAACGTCCCCTCGACCCGGGCGACCGTCGGCAACAACAACGTCACGGCCAATGTCGGCACGGGCAACGGTCCGCTCGTCAACAGCAACACCAGCG
The DNA here is from genome assembly GCA_023433185.1 of Pseudomonadota bacterium. The sequence continues at coordinate 7,028 of JAEZEN010000188.1, forward strand.
GCAA
>JAEZEN010000327.1 GCA_023433185.1 Pseudomonadota bacterium
GCCATGGAGGGCGACGATGCGGGCGAAGGCGACGTCCCGTTCCTCGATCACCACGCGCATGTGGAAGCCGCTGCAGTGGATGACGGTGTCGGCATCGCGCACGATGAGGGCGTGGCCGGGCCAGTAGCAGAGGTCGCCGCGGACGAGGTTCGCCGGGCTCTCCCCTTCCACCGGCGCGCCGAGCAGGGCGGCCTGGAGATCGGCATCGCGCGGCGCCCGCCGGCCGGTGAGCGCCAGCGCATGTTGCACGAAGCCGGAGCAGTCGAGTCCGAGGCTCGTCCGCCCGCCCCAGAGATAGGGGGTGCCGACGAAGCGCTCGGCCTCGGCCACGAAGTCGTCGGGCCACGGCGCGTCGAGGGGGGCCACGTCGACCGCCGGCAGCGCCCCTTCGCCGCCGGCCAGCAGCCGGTAGGGCGTCCCGCGCGTTCGCACCTCCTCGCCGGTCAGCGCGAGACAGGCGCCGGCGACCAGCATGCCGCGCTGCGGCAGCTTGAGGTCGGGTGCCGGGTAGAGGAAGGTGCGGAGCGCAACGATCCGGTGAGTGGGCTCGGGCTCGGTATCGCCCAGGGCCGAGGACGGCACGAAGCCGACATAGTCGTCCGCCGCGCACTGGCACCACGACCAGCCGTCGCCGGTGTCGCCGAAGACCCGCACCACCTCGCCGAGCACCACCTCGCTGTCGAGCGGCGCCTCGGCATGGGGTCGCCGCTTGAGCGGGGCGATGGCCGCCGTCACCCGCCTCAGGGAGCCCTCGGCGAAGTGCTCGGCCTCCACCTGCCCCCGGAGGCGCACGTCGGCGAGCTCCGGGAGGTAGGCGTTGATGCGCGGGTCGAGGGCCTGACCCTCGGCCTTCACGGGCCGCGATCCGCGGCCGTCAGAACTGGATGTTGACGTGGGTCAGCGACAGACCCTTGTCGAGCTTCACGACATCCATCTGGCTCTCGCCGCCCTTGCCGTCGGGATCATACCAGACGATGCCGGTCTTCTTGTCGTATCCGAAATGATCGTCGTCGTCCTTGGCCTTCTTGCCGTAACGGAACTGGGATTTCGGCAGCGTGTCGAGGCCGAGGCCGACGGTGTAGGCGCTCGGCACGAAGTTCAGGAAATCCTTCTTCGGGCTGAAATCCTTGATCCTGTCGGGCTTGCCGTCGGGGAGGCTGTCGAATCCGACGTGATCGCGACCGCTGCCGGTCCAGATGGTGTCCTTCCCGAGGCCACCCCACATCCAGTCATTGCCGCCGCCCCCCTTCAGCTTGTCGTTGCCGTCGAAGCCCCAGATCCTGTCGTTGCCGCCGCCGCCGAAGATCCTGTCGTTCTGGTTGCCGCCATAAAGGTAGTCGGCGCCGCCGCCGCCGTAGATCCAGGAGTTTCCGGATCCCATGTAGTAGGCTTGGTCGCTGCCTTGTCCGCCGTAGATGTAGGCAAAAGACGCGTTGCTGGTGAGGCTGTCGTTTCCGCCGAACCCCCACATCTTGTTGTAGTTGCCGAATTCGAGATCCGGTGCGTCGGTGCCTTCGAAATCTGCCGACATGTGTGAAGTCCTCCAGCTGGGTGGAGGGCGCGGACCGACCTGTCGAGACAACACCGAGGGCGATCTACGCGCAAACTCGGCCCCGGGGGCTGCCGGGGTCCACACCCGGTTGCCTTGCCGCATGACCCGCAAATTGTACCGGCCATCGTCAAAATGACCAAGAAAAATTCCGGTCGGCGCTACCGCCCTGCTGAGTTCAGTACGCCCCGCCCTCGCGTGCGCCCGGCGAGGCGCCGGCGGGCAGCGGTTCCCGCGTCCCGAGGTGCTGCGGCACGTGATCGTGGGGCGGCGGCTTGACCCGGAACCACACGATGTAGAGCGCCGGCAGGAACAGGAGCGTCAGCAGCGTCGCGCCGGCGAGGCCGCCGGCGATGGCGTAGGCCATCGGCCCCCAGATCACGTCGTGCATGATCGGGATCATGCCGAGGATGGCGGCGGCGGCGGTCAGGAGGATCGGGCGCAGACGATGCTCCGTCGCCTCGAGCACGGCATCCCAGGTCGATAGGCCCTGATCGTGGTTGTACTCGATGCGGTCGACCAGGATCACGGAGTTGCGGACGATCATGCCGAACAGGGCGATGACGCCGAGGATGGCTATGAAGCCGAACGGCGTGCTGGTGAGAAGAAGGGCCGCGACGACGCCGATGAAGCCGAGCGGCGCCACCGAGAGCACGAGCGCGAGGCGCGAGAAGCTCTGCAGCTGGATCATCAGCACGATCAGCACGACGCCGGCCATCAGCGGCAGCTGGGCGATCACCGACGAGGTGCTCTGGTCGCTCTTCTCGACCGTGCCGCCCTCCTCGATCCGGGCGCCGGGCGGCAGGGTGGCGGCGATCGCCTCCATCTGCGGGCGGAGCCGCGCGAACACCGTGGGCGCCTCGAGGCCCTGCGCGGGATCGGCCTGGACCGTCACCGTAGGCTTGCCGTCGCGCCGCCAGACATAGGCCTCGTCCAGCCCGTAGGTCAGGGTGGCGACCTCCATGATCGGCACCGACTGGCCGCCGGGCAGGTTGAACTGGAGGGTACGGAGCGTCTCCAGCGACAGGCGGTTGGTGTTGGTCGCGCGGGCGACGACGTCGACGAGGTAGATGTCGTCGCGGAGCTGCGTGATCACGGTGCCGTCGTGGATCGCGTAGAGCTGGTCGGCGATCGACTGGGAACTCAGCCCGAGCTGGCGGGCGCGATCCTGGTTGACCTCGATCCGGACCGCCTTCGACTTCTCGCTCCAGTCGAAGTTGATGGTCTGCGCGGCACCGGACTCGCGGAGCACGTTCGCCACCTGCTGGCCGAAGTTCCGCGCCTCGTCGATGGTGTTGCCGAGCACGCGGTACTGCACCGGCCAGCCGACCGGCGGCCCGAGCTCGAGACGCGCCACGCGGCCGGTGAAGGTATCCATGCCGGCGATGGTCTCGTCGAGCTTCGGCTCGATCCGGCCGCGCGCCTCGAGGTCCTTGGCGACGATGACGATCTGCGCGACGAAGGGGTTGTCGCCCTGTACGTCCAGCGGCAGGTAGAAGCGGATGGCACCGCCGCCGACATAGGCCGAGTAGCTGTCGACGTCGGGATCGTCCTTGAAGGTGGCGATGACCCGGTCGACCTCGCGCTGGGTGGCGAGGATCGATGCGTTGGCCGGCAGGATCAGCGTGACGAGCAGCTCCGGACGGTCGGAGGACGGGAAGAACTGGCGCTGGAGCTGGGATTGCGCGGCGAGCGAGGCGACGAAGAGGAGAACGGTCGCGCCGACCGTCACGTAGCGCCAGCGCATGCAGAGCGTCAGGACCTTGATGAACATCCGCATGATGGGACCCGGGCCGTCGTGCTTGGCCTTCATGGTCGCGGGCAGCACCGCCACGCCGATCACCGGCGAGAAGATGACCGCCACGAACCACGACACGATCAGCGCCACCGCGATCACCGCGAAGAGCGAAAAGGTGTACTGGCCGACGCTCGACTGGGCGAGGCCGATCGGCAGGAAGCCGGACAGGGTCACGATCGTCCCGGTGAGCATCGGGAAGGCGACGGAATTGTAGGCGTAGGAGGCGGCCGCCGGCTTGGGGTCGCCGAGTTCTATTCGTGACACCATCGACTCGACCGTGATCATCGCATCGTCGACGAGGAGCCCGAGCGAGATGATCAGCGCGCCGAGCGAGATGCGCTGGAGGCTGATGTCGGCCGTGTAGAGGTAGAGGAAGACGATTGCGAGCACGAGCGGGATGGACAGCGCGACGACCAGACCGGCCCGGAGCCCGAGGCTGACGAAGCTCACCGCCAGGACGATGATGACGGCCTCGAAAAGGGCGCTCGTGAACCCCGAGATCGCCTCGCGCACCACCTCCGGCTGGTCGGAGACCTGGACGAGATCGATGCCGATCGGGAAATCCTGCTGGAGCTGCGCGGCGATCGCGGCGATCTCGTCGCCGAAGGTGAGGTTGTTGCCGCTCGCCCGCATCGAGATGCCGATACCGACCGACGGCCGGCTGTTGACCTGGAACATCTTGGTCGGCGGATCGACCGGCTGCCGCGTGATCACCGCGAGCTGGGTGATGTTGTAGAACTGGCCGCTCACGAAGAGGTTGATGCGCCTGATGCTCTCGGTGTCGACCAGCTCGCCCGACACGTCGATCAGAATCTTCTCGTCCGGCGTCGTGATCACCCCGGCCGGGGTCACGGCGTTCTGCTGCGCGATGGCGCTCATCACCTCGTCGAGCCCGACGCCGATCGAGGCGAGCTGCTCGGGCGAGAAGCTCAGGTAGATCTTCTCCTCCTGGTCACCGAAGATCTCGACCTTGCCGGTGTCGGCGGCGCGGAGGAACGCGGCCTTGGCGGCCTCGGCGTAGTCCCGTGCCTGGCGCCACGAATAGCCGTCGAAGGTGATGCCGTAGACGATGCCGAAGACGTCGCCATACTCGTCGTTGAAGAACGGGCCGACGATGCCGCCCGGCAGTTCGTGCGCGACGTCGGAGACCTTCTTCCGCACCTGGTACCAGGTGTCGGCGATGGCCGAGGGCGGCGTCGAATCGCGGAGCTGGACGTAGATCAGCGTCTGTCCCGGCGTCGTGTAGCTCTTCACGATGTCGAGGTTCGGCGTCTCCTCGAGCTTCTCCTCGAGCGTGTTCGTGACCTCGTTCATGGTGTCGATCAGCGAGGCGCCCGGCCACGCGGCCGAAACCACCATCGTGTTGATCGCGAACGAGGGGTCCTCCTCGCGGCCGAGATTGACGTAGGCGAAGCCGCCCGCGACGAGGAAGAGGAGCATGAAGAAGAGGATGAGGGTGCGGTGCCCGATGGCCCACGCCGAGAGGTTCCCCGTCATGGGGTGGCGACCTTCTCGACCTTCACCACCTGTCCCTCGGCGAGCGAGTTGACGCCGGCGATGACGACGAGGTCGCCGTCCTTGATGCCCTCGGAGATCAGCACCGCCTCGGTGTCGTAGCGCGCCACCGTGACGGGCGTGAGGTGGACGGCGCCGTCCTCGCCGACGATCCACACCTGCGGCTGCGACCCGGTCTGGACGAGAGCCGTCGGCGGGATGCTGATCACGTCGGAACCGGACTGCTCGGCGCGGCCGCGGACCAGCGCCCCGATCCGCATCTCGGGCGGCGGATCCTGAAGCC
>JAEZEN010000409.1 GCA_023433185.1 Pseudomonadota bacterium
CGGCTCGCCGCCGCGCCCTTTCTCGTGAGACGTTCGTCGCAATCAGGCGCGGACGATATCGAAGCGGTCGGCGTTCATCACCTTGTTCCACGCCGCCACGAAGTCCCTGACGAACTTCTCCTTCGAGCCGGCCTCCGCGTAGACCTCGCCATAGGCGCGAAGCTGCGAGTGCGAGCCGAAGATCAGGTCGACCCGGGTCGCGGTCCACTTCTGCACGTTGGTCTTGCGGTCGCGGCCGACATAGGTGCCGTCGGACGCGGGCTCCCACTTGGTCGCCATCGTCAGGAGGTTCAGGAAGAAGTCGTTGGACAGCGTGCCCGGCTTGTCGGTGAAGACGCCGTTCTTCGACCCGTCGGCATTGACGTCGAGGACGCGGAGGCCGCCGAGCAGGGCCGTCATCTCGGGCGCCGTCAGCCGCAGAAGCTGGGCCCTGTCGACAAGTTCCTCCTCGGGCTGCATGAACTGGCGTCCGCTGAGATAGTTGCGGAAGCCGTCGGCCCGTGGCTCGAGCGGCGCGAAGGACTCGGCGTCGGTCTGCTCCGCCGAGGCATCCATCCGCCCCGGCGTGAACGGCACCGTGATCGTGATGCCGCCATCGCTCGCGGCCTTCTCGATCGCGGCGGCCCCGCCGAGCACGATCAGGTCGGCAAGCGACACCTTCTTGTCACCGGTCTGGGCGTCGTTGAAGGCCTTCTGGATGCCTTCGAGGGTGCCGAGAACCTTGGCGAGCTGGGCCGGCCGGTTGACCTCCCAGTCCTTCTGCGGGGCGAGGCGGATGCGCGCGCCGTTCGCGCCGCCACGCTTGTCGGAGCCGCGGAACGTCGATGCCGACGCCCACGCCGTCGAGACCAGCTCCTGCACGGAGAGGCCGGAGGCGAGGATCTTCGCCTTGAGGTCCGCGATGTCCGCATCGCTCACCAGCTCATGATCGACCGCCGGGATCGGGTCCTGCCAGATCAGGTCCTCCGCCGGGACCAGCGGCCCGAGGTAGCGGACCTTCGGACCCATGTCGCGGTGGGTCAGCTTGAACCAGGCGCGGGCGAAGGCATCGGCAAACGCGTCGAAGTCGTTCAGGAAGCGCCGCGAGATCTTCTCGTAGGCCGGGTCGAAGCGGAGCGCGAGGTCGGTCGTCAGCATCGTCGGCTTGCGGAACCGCGTCGGGTCATGCGCGAAGGGGATCATCTCCGGCGCGTCCTTTGCGACCCACTGCTGGGCACCGGCCGGGCTCTTCGTCAGTTCCCACTCGAAGCCGAAGAGGTTCTCGAAGAAGTTGTTGCTCCACTTCGTGGGCGTCTTGGTCCAGGTGACCTCGGGGCCGCCGGTGATCGTGTCGTCGCCGAAGCCGGTGCCGTGGCCGCTCTTCCAGCCCAGCCCCTGGTCCTCGACCGCCGACCCTTCCGGATCGGGGCCGATCAGCGACGGGTCGCCCGCGCCGTGGGTCTTGCCGAAGCTGTGGCCGCCGGCGATGAGGGCAACCGTCTCCTCGTCGTTCATCGCCATGCGGCCGAAGGTCTCGCGGATGTCCCGCGCCGCCGCGACCGGGTCCGGCTTGCCGTTGGGACCTTCGGGGTTGACGTAGATCAGGCCCATCTGGACGGCCGCGAGCGGGTTCGCCAGTTCGCGCTCGCCGCTATAGCGCTCGTCGCCGAGCCAGGTGCCCTCGGGGCCCCAGTAGAGTTCCTCCGGCTCCCAGGTGTCGACGCGGCCGCCGGCGAAGCCGAACGTCTTGAAGCCCATCGACTCCAGTGCGACGTTGCCGGCCAGCACCATCAGATCGGCCCAGGAGAGCTTCTGTCCGTATTTCTGCTTGATCGGCCAGAGCAGCCGGCGGGCCTTGTCGAGATTGGCGTTGTCCGGCCAGGAATTGAGCGGGGCGAAGCGCTGCTGGCCCGCCCCGGCGCCGCCGCGGCCATCGGTCACGCGGTAGGTGCCCGCACTGTGCCAGGCCATCCGGATCATCAGGCCGCCGTAGTGGCCGAAGTCGGCCGGCCACCAGTCCTGCGAATCGGTCATCAGCGCCTCGAGGTCGGCGATCACCGCCTTGAGGTCGAGGCTCTTGAACTCGCGCGCATAGTCGAACGTCTTGTCCATCGGATTGGACAGGGCCGAATTCGCATGCAGCCCGTTGAGGCTCAGCTGGTTGGGCCACCAGTCCCGATTGGTGAAGCCGCCCGAGCGCATCGGGCACTTGCCGGCGCCGTTGTCGTCAACTTTCGCGTCCATTGATCCTCTCCACGTGCAATCCCCGACCGAGGCGCGCGCCCCGCTGCCGACTGGAACGGTGCCAGAGTGCCTCCATAAAATCCAATCATATTGATTGAGATCAAGGATAAGGTAGTCTTATCGCGTGATCTCCCTGAAGCAACTCCGCTACTTCGAACTCCTTGCCGCGACCGGCCACTTCGGCCGGGCAGCCGAGCGCGCCGGCATCACCCAGCCGGCCCTGTCGATGCAGATAGGCGGACTTGAACGCGAACTGGGCGCGCCGCTGGTGGAGCGGATCGCCAGCGGGGCGCGACTGACGGAATTCGGGGTCGAGGTCGCCGCGCGGGGTGCCCGCATCCTCGCCGAGGTGCGCGACATGGAGGCACTGGCGCGGGCGCGAGGCGAACTGCTGACCGGCGTGCTGCGGCTCGGGATCATCCCCTCGGTGGCGCCGTTCCTGCTGCCGCGCCTTCTCGACGTAGCCGGGGCGCGGTATCCCCATCTCCAGCTCTCGGTGCGCGAAACGATCACGCAAGTCCTGGTCAAGGAGCTGATCGCGGGGGAACTCGATGCCATCGTGGCAAGCCTGCCGCTGCAGAGCGAGGACCTGGACGAGGCGGCCGCCTTCGAGGACGCCTTTCTCCTTGCCGCGCCATCGGGAAGCCCGGCGGCCCGGCAGTCGCCGGCGCTGGCGGAGCTGATCTCGGCCGAGGACCTGCTTCTCCTCGAGGACGGCCACTGCATCCGCGACCAGGCGCTGGCGGTTTGCCGGGCGATCGACCCGCGCCGGCTGAGGAGTTTCGGGGCGACGAGCTTCTCGACGCTGCTCCAGCTGGTTGCCGCCGGTCACGGGGTGACCCTCCTTCCGCAGCTCGCACTCGATGCCGGCATCGTCGCCGACGACCGGCTCGCCGTGGTACGGTTTGCCGCGCCGGAACCGAGCCGGACCATCGGCCTCGCCTGGCGCCGGCGCTCACCCCGCGACCGGGATTTCAGGGCGCTGGTGGAACTTGTCAGGGAAGCGGGGCAGGGGAGGACGGAATGATCTTCTTCCGCACGATGGGCGTCGCGGTGCTGCTTGCCCTCGCGGCAACGGCGGCGGTCGCGCAGAGCGTCAGCGGGCGCTACACGGTCGAGGGCCGGAACCTCGACGGATCACGCTATCGCGGCACGGCCGAGATCGAGGTCACGTCGAAGAACACCTGCCGCATCGTCTGGAATACCGGTTCGACCTTTCATGGCATCTGCATGCGGAACGGCAAGGTGTTCGCGGCGAGCTACGGCCAGGGTGGGACGGCAGGGCTGGTGATCTACGAGATTCGCCCCGATGGCCGCATGGAAGGGCTGTGGACGGTCGCCGACCGTGACGGCGTCGGGACCGAGACGCTCCTCCCGGTCGATTAGGTCGTGCGGATGTCGGTCCGGGCGAAGTCGTCGCCCTTGCAGAGGAGCGGCACGTCGAAGTACCGGGCGCAGGCATGGGCGAAGCAGTCGCCTCAGTTGAGCTGCGCCGGGTGCCCCTGATCCTTGCCGAAGCGGGCGAAGGCGTCGATGGCGAGCGGTCTCGCCACTGCCAATGTCGATTCGTAGATCGCGATCGGCGAAGTGAAGCGCTCGCGAGCGTTCGTCACGGCAGTCGCAAACCGCGCCGCGTCCGGTTCGCCGGCCGCCATGGCCACGATGGCGGACGCGTCGAGGAACATCAGTCGTCGCTTGGATCGTGTAGCTTGGATCATGTAGCTCTGAGCCAGCCCGGATTCCAATCATCGGGGCCTGTTCTTGTCCCTGTCGCGACTGGCAGGCTATACAGCGCGCCACTTCCACACCCATCCCAGACGAGGAGCCACCATGGCCATCGAACGTACCTTCTCCATGATCAAGCCGGACGCCACGAAAAGAAACCTGACCGGCAAGATCACCGCCAAGCTCGAGGAGGCCGGCCTCCGCGTCGTCGCGTCGAAGCGCGTGTGGATGAGCCGCCGCCAGGCCGAGGGCTTCTACGCCGTCCACAAGGACCGCCCGTTCTTCGGCGAACTGTGCGATTTCATGTCGTCCGGCCCGACGGTGGTCCAGGTCCTCGAGGGCGAGAACGCGATCCTCAAGAACCGCGAGGTCATGGGCGCCACCGATCCGGCCAAGGCCGCCGACGGCACCATCCGCAAGGAGTTCGCGACCTCGATCGGCGAGAACTCGGTGCACGGCTCCGACGCGCCGGAGACCGCGGCCGAGGAGATCGCCTACTGGTTCTCCGGAACCGAGATCGTCGGCTGAACCTATCCGTGCCTGCGGCGTTCCTTGTCCGATCCGTCGAAGACGAGGAGAGACGACAATGTTCGATACGTCGCAGATCAAGGAGCACATGGAAGTCGTGGGCGCCGACGGCCGTCATGTCGGCACCGTCGACCGCCTGGAGGATGCCCGGCAGGTCAAGCTGACGGCGGACGATTCCGCCGACGGGCGCCACCATTTCCTGGCGATCGACCTCGTGGACCGCGTCGACGACAAGGTTCACCTGAAGGTCGCCGCGGACGAAGCACGCTTCCAGGTCCAGTAGCGGTCCTATTGCCGCAACGGACGAAGGACGGGCTCCGCTGGGGCCCGTCCTGCTATGCGCCGGAGCCGGTCCAGCGGGCTTCGGCGGCGTCGTCGGAATCCTTCGCCGCAACCCAATCGCCGGGGGCATCCCGCCCATGCTCCTTCTTCCAGAAGGGGGCGCGGGTCTTGAGGTAGTCCATCAGGAAGTTCGCCGCCTCGAACGCCGCCTGTCGGTGGGCCGAGGCGGTGACGACGAGCACGATATTCTCCCCGGGCCTGATCCTGCCGTGGCGATGGATCACCGTCACCCCGCGCAGCGGCCAGCGCTCCGCGGCGTCCCGGGCGATGCGCTCGATCTCCGCTTCGGCCATCCCCGGATAGTGCTCGAGTTCGAGCGCATCGAGTCGGCCGCCCTCGTCGCGGCAGAGGCCGGTGAACGTGACGACCGCGCCGATGTCGGGACCGAGCATCGCCAGCGCGGCGGATTCCTTCCCCACGTCGAAATCGCCCTCCTGGACGCGGACGGCGACGGCGGCCACGCTCAGCCCCCGGTCATCGGCGGGAAGAGCGCCACCTCGCGCGCTCCGCTCACGGATGCGCTCCGCTGGACGTGGACCTGGTCGACGGCGACGCGGATGACGGACGCCTCCCCGAGGGCATATTCGTATTCGGGGCCACGCGACTGGAGCCAGGCGAGAAGGTCGCCCACGGTCGTCACGTCGGCCGGCGGATCGAGGTCCTCCTCGGGGCGGCCGATGCGCTCCCGCACCCAGGCGAAGTAGCGGAGCTTCACGTGTCCTCCGTCATGATGTGGCGGATACCGCCGCGGAAGTAGTCGTAGCCCGTGTAGAGAGTGACGAGCGCCGAGATCCAGAGCAGCAGCAGGCCGATATAGGAGATGACGCCGAGGCCACCAGTGGTCACGGGGACGCCGGAGAACAGCTTGTCGCCGGCCGGACCGGCGATGAGGAAGGCGAGGGCGACCATCTGCATCGTCGTCTTCCACTTGGCGAGACGGCTCACCGGCACGCTGACCCGGACCTCGGCGAGGAACTCGCGCAGCCCCGAGACCGCCACCTCGCGGACCAGGATGATGATCGCGGCGATCAGGGACCACTCGCCGACGGTGTTGTCGGAGGCGAGGAGGAGGAGGGTGGTGGCGACCAGCAGCTTGTCGGCGATCGGGTCCAGCATCCGCCCCATGGCAGACTGCTGGTGCCAGAGGCGTGCCAGATAGCCGTCGAGGTAGTCCGTCACGCTTGCGGCCACGAAGATTGCCAGCGCCACCCAGCGACCAGCGAAGGTTCCCAGCATGTAGCAGGCGACGATCGCCGGCACGGCCAGGATGCGCCCGTAGGTCAGGATGTTGGGCAGCGACAAGGCTCGGCTTGCGCGGCCGGGCGTTCCTGGCATTGTCGGGGTCTGCACCATGATTTCTGTCGGCGTCTTGGCAGCACTTCGGTCGGAAATCGTATAAGGCTTGCCGCCTTGCTTCCAGTCGCCCTTCCACGGATCGGCAGCCGTCATGGTAAGAGCCTTTCGCCACATCGTCCACGCCGGTCGGAACTCCCTGGCTGGCCTGCGTCACCTGCTCACGACCGAACTGGCCGCCCGGATCGACGTGGCCGCGTCGGTGCTGGCCTTCGTCTGGCTCGCCATACTGGGGCGCGGAATCGTCGATTTCGTGATCCTCGCAGTTCTTTTTTGCGTTTTGATGAGCGTCGAGGCTCTGAACACCGCGATCGAGCGGATCGTCGATCGGACATCGCCGGAGATCTCGGAGTTCGGACGGGTCACCAAGGACATGGGATCGACCGCCGTGTTCTTCATTCTCCTCGCGGCCGGCGTCTTCCTCGCCGCTGTGACCGCCGATTCCTTCGGCTGGATCGTCCTGTGACGGAGCGTGGACAGCACCCGCGCCCCGGCCTATAGCTCCGCCCGATGGCCCCCGACCCGACGGACCGCAAGCCCGCGCCGCACATCGTCGTCGCCGCCCCGACCTGCCGGCGGCCGAGGATGCTCGGCCAGCTCCTCGAATCGTTCGCCACCCTCGAGCCACCCGAGGCCGGCAGCGGCCCCTTTCTCATCGTCGACAACGCGCCGGATGCGCCGGTCGAGGCAGTGGTCGCGGCGTTCCGGGAGCGAACCGGCGTCGATGTCCGCTACGTCCTTGAGCCGGCGGCCGGCATCCCCTTCGCCCGCAACCGCGCCCTCGACTTCGCGTCGGAGATCGGCGCGGATTTCGTCGCCTTCGTCGACGATGACGAATACGTCGCGTCCGACTGGCTCCGGAAGATGGTCGCTCATCAGGCGGCGACGGGCGCGCATATCGTGGGCGGTCCCGTCCGGCTCGCCCCCGACCAGGCGATCGCCTTCCTCGATCGCGTGGTGGAGCGCGGCGTACGTCGCCGCTACGAGCGCAAGGAGGAGAAGAACGCCCGCCGCCACCGCGCCGGCACCGACGGCAGCGTGACGATGATCACCAACAACTGGCTCGGCGACCTCGCATGGATGCGCTCGGTCGGGCTGCGTTTCGACATCGCGCTGCGCTATTCGGGCGGCTCCGACACCGCGCTCTATCACAAGGCGAAGAGCCTGGGCGCGAAGACCTCGTGGTGCCCGGACGCGATCGTCTACGAGACCGTGCCGGCCGACCGGATGTCGCTCGGCTACCAGTACCGGCGCGCCCGGGACCAGGCGGCCACGAGCTTCTGGCGGAAGGGCGCGGCGGATCGGCGAAGCGCCCCCGTCAACATCGCCACGGCCGGCGGCAAGATCATCGCCGGCGGCTTCCTCGTCCTGGTCTCGCCGCTCACCGCCGGACGTACCCTCGTGGACGGGGTGCGCCTCGTCGGCTACGGCCTCGGCTATGGTTACGCCATGGCCGGGCGGCGCTCGCGGCACTACGAGGTACAGCAGGGCCACTGACGCCTGCGCGGCGTCCTCCGCGCGACTTCCCGACGTAGTTTGGAATGATGCTAGGGTGTCCCGTCGATCGATCGCCGGGGCATGGAGGGCGGATGGACCTGCGCGAGGTGCAGCACCGGCTGAGGACGCCGCTGGTGGTGGTGCCGGGCATCGGCCTCGCGCTCGGTCTCGTCGTGTTCACGACCGGGCGCGCGGATGTGGCGGGCATCCTGTGGACCGCCGCGACCTTGCCCGTGCTGCTTGCGCTTCTTGTCGAGATCGTCGCGAGCCTGCGCCGCGGCGATGTCGGCCTCGACATCGTCGCCGCGCTGTCGATGACGGCGGCGCTCACCTTCGGCGAGACCCTCGCGGCGGTGGTGGTCGCCCTGATGTATGCCGGGGGGCAGCATCTCGAGGCCTATGCCGAGAAGCGCGCCCGTCGCGAGATGACGGCACTGCTCGCGCGTGCCCCGCGGACGGCGCTCCGATACCGCGATGGCGCCCTCGACGAGGTGCCGGCGGAGGCTCTGGTGCCCGGCGACCGGGTCCTGATCCGGAGGGGCGACGTCGTACCCGCCGACGGGACGGTGCGCACCGGCATCGCGGTCCTCGACGAGTCGGCCCTCACCGGCGAGTCGCTGCCCGTCCGGCGCGATGCAGGGGAGGCGGTGATGAGTGGCGTCACCAACGCCGGCGACGCCTTCGACCTCGCGGTGGTGCGGCCCAGTGCCGAAAGCACCTATGCCGGGATCGTGCGCCTGGTCGAGCAGGCGGAGCGGGCCAAGGCCCCGATGGCACGGCTGGCGGATCGCTACGCGATCGTCTTCCTCGCGGTCACGGTTGTGCTGGCGGGCGGGGCGTGGGCCTTCACCGGCGATCCGATCCGCGCCGTGGCCGTTCTCGTCGTCGCCACCCCGTGCCCGCTGATCCTCGCGGTCCCGGTGGCGCTCGTCGCCGGCCTGTCGCGGGCGGCCCGGGCGGGAATCCTGATCAAGGGCGGCAAGGTGCTCGAGGCGCTCGCCCGCATCCGGACGATGGTGGTCGACAAGACCGGCACCCTGACCGAGGGCAAGGCGCGGCTGACGAGGATCGTCCCGACCGCCGCCCTGCCGGAGGACGAGGTCCTCCGGCTCGCGGCGTCGCTCGATCAGGCCTCGCAGCATGTGATGGCGGAGACGATCGTCGTCGCGGCGCGTACCCGCGGCCTCGCCCTGTCGTTGCCGGCCGACGTGGCGGAACGGGCAGGCGAGGGGATCGCGGGCCGGGTCGACGGTCACGACGTCGTCGTGGGCGGCACCGGCCATGTCGCAGCCGCACTCGGCGTTCCTCCGGCGACCTTCGAGGTGCCGGCGAAGGAGACCGGGTCGGTCAGCGTCGCGGTGGCGGTGGACGGGCGTCTGGCCGGCGAGTTGATACTCAGCGATCCGATCCGCCCCGGCACCGAGGCGCTGGTGGCGGCGCTGCGGGAGGCGGGCATCGCGCGGCTTGTCCTCGCCTCCGGCGACCGGCGCGACGTGGCCGAGAGCGTCGCACGCCGCGTCGGCATCGACGATGTCGCGGCCGAGCTCACGCCGGAGCGGAAGGTGGAGGTGGTGCTCGCCGAGCGGCCGAATGGGCCGGTGATGATGGTCGGCGACGGCGTCAACGACG
>JAEZEN010000380.1 GCA_023433185.1 Pseudomonadota bacterium
GACCGTGACCCCGGCGGCGGCATGGATGCGGGCGGCGAGCGCGGCGAGGAGCCCGTCGCGGCCGGCGGGCGCGATCAGCGTGACGCCCGAGGGGCGGCCATCACCCCGGAGCGGTCCCGGGACGGCGATGGCCGCGAGGTCGAGGAGGTTGACGAAGTTGGTGTAGATGCCGAGGCGGCTGTTGGCACCGACCGGGTCGGCGGCCACCGCCTCGAGCGTGCAGACGTCCGGGATGGTCGGGACCACCAGCACGTCGATCTCGTCCCAGAGCCGCGCGGCCTCACGGGCCAGTTCGGCGAGGCGGTACTGGCCGGCGAAGGCGTCGGCCGCCGTGAGCCGCGTCGCCCCCGCGATGATCGCATGCGTCACCGGGTGCAGGGCCTCCGGCCGCGCTTCGATGAACTCCCGGATCGCGGCATAGCGCTCGGCGACCCATGCGCCCTCATAGAGAAGCGCCGCAGCCGCATAGAACGGCGCGAGGTCGACGGGCCGGGGGGCGGCGCCGCAATCTGGCAGCGCGGCGAGCGCCGCAGCGAACGCATCGGCGGCGAAGGGCCCGTCGAGGATGAGGCTCGCTGCATCGGGGACGCCGAGCCGCAGCGTCGGCGGCAGCGCCATGCCCCCGGCCGGCAGGCTCCGCGACCAGGCGTCCGCGGCATCGTAGCCGGCCGCCACATCCAGTACCGTCCACGCGTCCGCGACGGTGCCGGCGAAGATCGAGACGCAGTCGAGGCTGCGGCAGGCCGGCACGACCCCGCGCGCCGAGATCATGCCCCGCGTCGGCTTGAGGCCGACGATGTTGTTCAGCGCCGCGGGCACGCGTCCCGACCCGGCCGTATCGGTACCGAGGGCGAAGCCGACGAGGCCGCGCGCCACCGCGACCGCCGAGCCCGAGGACGAGCCGCCGGGCACCAGGGCCGGATCGACGGCGTTGCGCGGCACCGGATAGGGCGTGCGCACGCCAACGAGCCCCGTCGCGAACTGGTCGAGATTGGTCTTGCCGACCGGAATCGCTCCGGCCGCCACCAGCCGCTCGACGACCGCGGCGGAGCGCTCCGGCGTATAGGCAAACTCGGCGCAGGCCGCGGTGGTCGGCACGCCCGCCACGTCGATGTTGTCCTTGACCGCGAAGGGCACGCCCCACAGCGGCCGTTCCGGATCGAGCGGCCCGAGGGCCGCGGCGGCCGCCACCGCCTCCTCCTCGGCAACCAGGCTGATGAAGATTCCGGGATCGCCCGCCGCGGCGATGCTCCGGTAGACATCCCGGATGATGTCGACCGGATTCGCCCCGGCCGCATAAGCCTGCCGGAGGCCCGGGATGCTGACGTCTCGTTCCACAACCTACTCCTTCACCACTTCACCACGCTCGACTCGCCCCGAAGATTGCATGCAATTTGGCGGCCAAGCGAGCGCCGCGTTGCGCCGTCGCCGGAATCGGACGCCGGACGGAGGCGGACTCTGGTCCTCCGCCACGCCGGGCAGTAGACATTCGGGCCTGACCTGGGGAGGGCCCGACATGAAGACCTATCCGCTCCGCGCCGACCGTACGACGCTTGCCGTCACCGCCACCGGCGGACACCTGTCCGACGTCGCCTTCGATCTCGACGGGCGCCGCGTCGCGCCGATGCATGCGGCGCCCTGGCACGACGAGACGATGCCGCCCGACACGCCGCCGATGCTCCGGGTCCTCCGCGGGGACTTCTTCTGCGCGCCCTTTGGCCCGAATGACGGCCCGGACGGTGGCCCGCCACACGGCCTGCCGGCAAGCAGCCACTGGCACCTCACGGCCGAGGGCGAGGGGTTCGTGGAGACCGTGCTCGATGTCGAGGTCATGGGGGCGAAGGTGATCAAGCGCGTCGAGCTGCGGCCGGGCGAGACGGTGATCTACCAGCGCCATGGGCTGGCGGGCGGCTCGGGCCGGCTGCCGCTCGGCCACCATGCGATGCTCCGCGCCGACGGCCCCCTCCTCCTCGGCTTTGCCCCCCGGGTCTTCGCCGGCACGCCGCCGACACCGCTCGAGACGCCGCCGGAGGGCCGTTCGATCCTCGCCTATCCCCAGGACATCGCCGACCTCCGCGCCGCGGCGCTGGCCGAGGGCGGCACGATCGACCTGACCCGCTATCCGGTCGAGGACGGCCACGAGGACCTGTGGATGCTCGCCTCCGAGCCCGACCTAACCTTCGGCTGGACGGCGGCAACCTGTCGGGCCGGGGGCTGGGTGTGGTTCGGCCTCAAGGACCCGCGCACCCTGCCCGAGACCATCGTCTGGCAGAGCAATGGCGGCCGCGGCTACCCGCCGTGGTCAGGCCGCCATCGCGGCGTCATCGGCCTCGAGGAGGTCTGCAGCTACTTCCACCTCGGCCACGCCGCATCGACCGCCGACAATCCGGTGGCGGCACGGGGAATCCCGACCGCGGTGACGCTCGCGCCGGACGGTGCGGTGACGATCCCCTACATGTTCGGCGTCGCCGACATCCCGGACGGCTTCGGCGCGGTCGCCGACATCGTCGAGGAGGACGGCGGCATCCTGTTGCGGGACGCGGCCGGCCGCGAGGTATACGCCGCCTGCGACGTGAGCTTCGTCACCAATCCCTGACGCCTGCGGCCGCAACGGCGCGAAACGAAAGAGGCCCGCGAAACGGTCGCGGGCCTCCCGGGGGTTCCGGCAGAAGTAGCGCCGTTCTCAAACGATGACCTCGGTCATGTGCTCGACCGAGGTGTCTTCCTTCCGCACGTCCATGATCTTGAGGCCGCGCGCCATCGCCACGATGCGGTCGGCGATCGGGTAGATGTGGTGGAGGTTGTGGCTGATGAAGATCGAGCCGATGCCCTGCTCCTTCAGCGAGACCACATAGTCCAGCACCTTGTTGGTCTCCTTAACCGAAAGGTGGTTGGTCGGCTCGTCTAGAATGAGCATCTTCGACTTGAAGTACATCGCCCGGGCGATGGCGACGGCCTGGCGCTGACCGCCGGACAGTTCCTCGACGGTTGTATTCGGCGAGCGGCGCGTGAGGTCGATGTTGGTCATCGAGCGCGTGGCGTGCTCGACCATCGCCTTCTGGTCCATGATGCCGATGCCGCCGATCCGGAACCCGGTCAGCGGCTCGCGGCCGATGAACATGTTCCGCGCGATCGACATCTGCGGGACCATGGCCGTGTACTGGTAGATGGTCTCGATGCCGAGGGCCATGGCGACCTTGGGCGAGGAGAGGCTCACCTCCTTGCCATTGAAGTAGATCTAGCCCTTGGTCTGCTGCTCGGCCCCGGACAGGATCTTGATCAACGTCGACTTGCCGGCGCCGTTGTCGCCCACGAGGCCGACGATCTCACCGGGATCGGCATGGAAGTCGACCCCGGCGAGCGCCTGGACGCTGCCGTACCATTTCTCCAGCCCCTCGCAGCGGATCAGGGCCTTTTCCGTCGGCTTGACGAACTCGAGGGGCGACTGCTTGTGCTCGTGGAGGATCTCGGCCATCGGTTCCCTCCTCATTGCATGGAGCGGGCACGGCGACGCACCCACATGTTGAGAACGACGGCGAAGATGGTGAGCGCGCCGATCGCAAACTTGAACCAGTTGGCGTCGATGCGGGCCATCACGAGGCCGTTGTCGATGACGCGGATCAGGCCGGTGCCGACGATGAACCCGATGATCGAGCCGATGCCGCCCATCAGTGACGTGCCGCCGATCACCGCGGCGGCGATCGCCTGCAGTTCCAGGCCCTCGCCGAGGGCCGGAAGCGCCGAACGCAGCCGGAAGGTGGTGACCATTCCGGCGAAGCCGGCGAGGAACGAGCACAGCATGAAGCAGAACATCTTCACCCGGCGGGTATTGATGCCCATGTCGGAGGCTGCCTGCGGCTGGCCACCGGTGGCGAAGATCCAGTTGCCGAGATTGGTGAAGTGCAGCATGACGCCGAGCACGACGGCAAAGCCCGCGAACCAGATCATCGAGGCGCGGAACAGGCCGAGGTCCGCGACGAAGATGCCGATGGGGAAATCGGCAGGAAATGGCGGCGGAAAACCGCCCGAAAGCACCACGGCGGCGGAGCGCGCCATGAACATCATGCCGAGGGTGGTGACGAAGCTCGGGATGCTGAAGCGTATGGTTATCTGCCCGTTGAGGAAGCCGACGAAGATCGCCACGGCGAAGCCGATCGCGATCGCCATGTAGGGGTCGAACCCCCAGCGGCCGACGGCGATGACCATGACCAGCGGCGAGAGCGCGAAGACCGATCCCACCGAGAGATCGAACTCTCCGGCGATCATCAGGATGCCGACGCCCAGCACGACGATTCCGAGCTCGGGAAAGGCGAACAGGATGACGCGGATATTGCCGTAGGAACTGAACTGCGGCGCGTAGATCGCGAAGCCGACGATCACCAGGATGAGCATGACCAGCGCACTGATCTCGGGCCGAGACAGAAGCGCCTTTGTGATGGAATGCATTGGTCCCCCGAGCGAGTCACCCGGACCGCGCGATGCGGTCCGGGTGTTGGCGTTGATGCGGACGGTGCCTAGCGGATGCCCTGGCCCGACAGCTCGAGCAGGTCGTCGACCTCGTCGGGCGAGATCAGCGCCTTGCCGGTGTTCACGTCGATCGGCGGGAACTTGAAGTTGTTGAGCAGGTAGAGCTGGTGGACCGGGTAATAGCCCTGGAGATAGGGCTGCTGGTCGACCGTGAGCTGGATGTAGCCGCTCTTCATCTCGTCGAAGACGACCGGGACCAGGTCGAAGCCGGCGAGCAGGACCTCACCCGGGCCCTTGCCGAGATCGCGGAGCGAGACCGCGGCGCCGGCATGCCAGTACCCGGTGTCGAAATAGGCGTTTGTGGGGGTCGCCTGGACGTAGGCGGCAACGCGCTGGCCGACCAGGGCGAGATCGAGGCCGGCGTCGATGCGCTCGTAGGTGATCTCGCGGTCGGGGTTGGCTTCCTGGTACTCCTTGACGAAGCGCTCGATGCCGGCGGCGCGGGTCTCGGACCACACCTGGCCGGGGCCGTTCACGCCGATGAGCACGTGGACCGGGCCTTCGGCCGGGAAGTTCTCCGACTGCGCCTTGGCGAGGTCGTAGCCCGCGACTTCGAGATCCTGGCCGACATAGGACAGCCGGTAGCTGAGGTCCGGATGGTCGACGTTCGACGCGATCACCGGGATGCCCGCATCGGCGGCGCGCTGCAGCGCCTCGTCGAAGATGTTGCCGCCGGCGAAGGTGAGGATGATGCCGGTCGACTCGGCGGCGATCGCCGCCTCGAAGTTGTTCAGCTGCTCCTGGAAATTGCCGTCCTGCTGCAGGAAGACCATCTGACAGTCGGCATCGATCTGCGCGCACGCGTCGTCCATGCCGAGCTTCACCGCCTGCCAGAACACGTTGCCCGGCGTCGAATGCAGCAGGTAGGTGATCTTCTCCTGCGCCTGGCTGGCATTGACGCCAACCATGATGGCGGCAGCGGCAACACCGCCCGCCACGAGTGACTTGATCATGACTTCCTCCCAAAACTGGCCGGCAGGGCGCCAGCCGAACCGCGAAGCTAAACGGGCTCGCGAAGGGTCGCAAGCCGACTCGATGCGCATGATCGAGGCAACCGCGGCCCGGCGCTTGCGCCGATCCCCTGGACGGCCGATCGAACGAGACCGCCCACCGTGCCGCTGCGACGATCGTCGCGGCGACATCTCCCGCCGCGAAAAAGACCGGATCAGCATGCCCGCGAGAAGCGGACAACTGATGGGAAACGATCAGTCAGATCGGGCACGAGGTCCATCCCGAGGCCGGGTCCCGGCGGCACCGTGACGTAGCCGTCCTTCACCTCGGGGACCGCGGTGACAAGGTCGCGGTACCAGGTGCGGTAATAGCCGCGGACGCTCTCCTGAAGGAGGGCGTTGGGGGCGTTGAGGGAAAGGTGGGTCGACGCGCAGAACACCACCGGGCCCGTGCAGTCATGGGGGGCGACCGGCAGGTGCCAGGCCTCCGCCATCGACGCGATCTTGCGGGCCTCGGACAGGCCCCCGCACCAGGCGATGTCGAACATGACGATGCCCGCCGCCCCGGAATCGAGGAGGTCGCGGAAGGCCCAGCGCGTGCCGAGGGTCTCCGAGGCGCAGACCGGCGCCGGCGACGCCTCCGCATAGCGCCGCAGATCGGCCAGCGCGTCCATGCGGATCGGGTCCTCGTGCCAGTTGGTGCCGTAGGGCGCCAGCGCCCGGGCGATGGCGATCGCCGGGGTGAGCTGCCACATCGAGTGGAACTCGACCATGATGTCGATCCGGTCGCCCACCGCGCGGCGGATCTTCTCGAACGGCTCGAGCGCCGCCTTCATCTCGGCGGGCGAGATGTGGAGGCCGTCGTTGCGCTCGGCGGCGATGTCGAAGGGCCAGATCTTCATCGCCGTGATGCCCTCCGACAGGAGGTCGGCGGCGAGCTCGTCGGCCCGATTGAGGAAGGCGTCGAGATCGTCGTAGTCCTTGCGCGCGCCGCGCCCCCAGTTGGCGGTGTTCTGGCCGACGGCCTTGCGCATGTAGCTCGACCCGGCGCAGGTGTTGTAGGTGCGGATGCGGTCGCGCGAGAAGCCCCCGAGGAGCTGGGCGATCGGCTGGCCGGTGACCTTGCCGAACAGGTCCCAGAGCGCGATGTCGAAGGCGGAATTGCCACGCATCTCGGCACCGGTGGACCTGAACCCGACATAGGGGGTGAGGTCCTTTGCGATCCGGTCGATGGCGAGCGGGTCGCGGCCGAGCATCCTCGGCGCGATGACCTCGTGGACATAGGCCTCGACGGTCGCCGCGGCGAAGAACGTCTCGCCGAGGCCGACGAGTCCTTCGTCGGTGTGGACCCGGACGAAGAGGAGGTTGGCGAACTCCTCCGGCCGGATGGTCTCGATGGCGGTGATCTTCATGGCTTGCCTCCCCCGTTCGCGCCAGAGGCATCACAGATGCGCCGAGTCGGCAAGCGGCGCCTGCCGCGGCGGAACGGCCGACCGCGCGCCGCGTTCTGGCGACGAGACAGTCGGAGAAAGGAGTGACGGCCATGCCCCGCGGTGACAAGTCGGCCTATACCGACAAGCAGAAGCGCAAGGCGGAGCACATCGAGGAGAGCTACGAAGAGCGCGGCGTGCCCGAGAAGGAGGCCGAACGGCGCGCCTGGGCCACGGTCAACAAGGAGTCCGGCGGCGGCAACAAGAGCGGCAGCGGCCGGGGCAGGAAGGATACCAAGGTGTCGGCCAGGAAGGGCGGCCGGATCGGCGGGGAGGCTTCGGCCTCGCGCTCCGCCGCGGAACGCTCGGCCTCGGCGAAGAAGGCGGCGGCGACGCGGAAGCGGAACGCGGCGAAGGGCTGAGGGATTTCATTGGCGGCGGCGGCCGCTCGGCCCCATATCACGGCGCCATGATCGACGCCGCCCGCCTCGCGCTTTCCGACATCTTCTCACCGCCGTTCCGGGCGGTGATGCTGAGGTCGCTGGGCCTGACCATCGGCCTCCTGTTCCTGATCTGGCTCGGCCTTCAGG
Organism: Pseudomonadota bacterium; assembly: GCA_023433185.1. The sequence goes on from JAEZEN010000380.1 coordinate 7,498, forward strand.
GATTGCTCGGCTGGCTTGTCGACATCGAATCCTACCCATGGATCGAGACGGTGCTGGCGATTCTCGCCGGCGTCGGACTGCTGGTCGGGCTCGCCTTCCTGGTGGCGCCGGTATCGTCGCTCTTCGCGGGGCTCTTCACCGACGAGATCGCCGGGCTCGTCGAGGCGCGGCACTACCCCGCCGACGCGCCCGGCACCGACGTGCCGGTGCTCGCCTCGCTCCGCGACACCATCGTCTTCACCGGCGTGGTGATCCTCGTCAACCTCGTCGCTCTGCTGCTGCTTCTGATCCCCGGCGTGAACCTGATCGCCTTCTTCGTGGGCAACGGCTATCTGCTCGGCCGCGAGTTCTTCGAGGCGGCGGCGCGGCGTTTCCATGATCGCGCCACGGCGCGGGCGCTGCGCCGGGACAATGCGGGCCGGGTGTTCCTCGGCGGGCTGGTGATCGCGCTCTTCCTCGCGATCCCGCTCCTCAACCTCTTCACGCCGCTGTTCGCGACGGCGTTCATGGTGCATATCTACAAGCGGGTGGAGCGGCGGCGCACGGCCGGAGCGCGATAGCCCGGGGACGGCGACACCGGGCCGGGCGGCGCCTCCCCGAGGAGAACGCGACGCCACCCGGCACCGGGTGCTTGGAGTGCCCAATAAGACGACCGAGCCCCGCGCTGTCCGTGGGAGCCAAACCACGGGGCGCGGCCGATCAGCCGTTCAGGTCCGCGGGCACGAGCGTAGCGGCGGCCCCGGCGACGCCAACCCCCTCATATTGGGGGGTCAGGCGGCGAGCGAACTGGACTTGCCGACGAGGCGCACCTCGCGGTCGCGGTCGCGGAGGCGGGAACGGACGATGTCGAGGATCGGCCGCGACACCGGGAAGAGGCCGAGATAGACCGGCCGCTCGAAGCGGTTGGTGACGCCGAGCACGTCGACCTCGCAGCCGATCCGCCGGTAGAGCCGGTACATGCCGGCATCGAAGTTGCCGATGATCGACTTGATCCCCGACCGCAGCGCGATCTCGCCGAGACCGGCGAAGAGGATGCCCGAGGCGAAGGTCATCTCGGCGCGGCTGCCATTGTCGAGCAGCGTCTCGTCGAGGCAGAAGCGGGTGCACTCCCAGATCGAGGGCGCGCTCAGTTGCGCGGCAGCCGGCATCGTGTCGGAGAAGAACTCCGACACCAGCGTCGGCCCCGTCGTCGGCAGGAGACGAAGGCTGCCCTTGACGACCTTCTGCTCCTCGTCGGTATAGATGATGTAGACCGGCCCCTCGCTGTCGTAGCGGTCGCGCTCCATGCCGTCGGTGACGACGACATCCCATTTCAGCCGATCGCGGAAGATCCGGGCCCGCAGCCGGAACATCCCGTCCAGCAGCTCCCGGTACTCCCCGGCGTTGTTTTCCTCGACGACGACAAGCATGTTCCCAACGCGCTCCCAACGCTCCTCGGGCCTTCGGTGCCGCGT
>JAEZEN010000430.1 GCA_023433185.1 Pseudomonadota bacterium
GGCGCGGCCACGTCCCGCTCGAAGGTGAGGGTTGCAAAGCGGCCCTGCGCATGATCGCGCGCCGCAGCCAGGCGCTCCGGTTTCGGCTTCGACATCATTCCGTACGGTCCTTCATTGCCTTCATCGCGAACGCCTCCAGCCGGCCGAGGCGGGATTCCCAGATGGCCTGCTGTTCATCGAGCCATGTCCGAACCGGTTCCAGGGCTTCGGGTACGATGGCGCAGGTGCGCACCCGCCCATCCTTCGAAGTCGCAATCAGTCCCGCCTCCTCCAGCACCGAGATGTGCCGCATCACCGTGGGCAGGCGGAGGCCCGTGGGTCCGGACAGGTCCGTCACCCGCATGGGCCGCTCGGCCAGCTTGGTCAGGATCGATCGACGGGTCGGATCGGCCAGGGCGTGGAAGAGCAGCGAGAGTTCCGAAGGATGCTTAGTCATAATGCTAACTATCGCCAGTCCGCGGCCCAATGCAAGAGATACTTCGCCGACCAGCTAACTTTTCTGGCGCCGGCGGGTGCTGTCGGCTGGTTGGCGGAGCTTAGAGGCCCAGCGACCGGATCGCGGCGAGCACGCGCGGCGGCGTCAGCGGCAACCGGTCGACGACCGCGGCGCCGGGCCGGCCGAGGGCATCGTCGATCGCGTTGGCGACCGCCGCACCCACGGCGGTGATCCCGCCTTCTCCCGCCCCCTTGACGCCGATCGGGTTGAGCGGGCTCGGCGCGTCCTCGGTGACGAGGATCTCGACCGGCGGCATCTCCATCGCGGTCGGCATCAGATAGTCGGCGAAGCTCGCGGCGAGCGGCTGACCGCTCTCATCGTAGATGAAGTCCTCGAACAGCGCGCCGCCGATGCCCTGCGCGGCGCCGCCGACGAGCTGGCCGTCGACCAGCATCGGATTGACCGAGCGGCCGACATCATAGGCGACGAACAGGCGCTCGAGGGTGACGCCGCCGGTCTCGCGGTCGAGGCGTACCAGGGCGGCGTGGATGCCGTAGGGGTAGCACATGTGGCTGGCCTCGAACCACGACTCGGCCGACGGCGGCCCGCCCTCCTCCGCTGCCGCGGCGCGGGCCACGTCAACGATCGCGACCGAGGCGCCGCCCGGCGCCTGTACCGACCCGCCGGCGATGGCGAGCACCTCCGGAGGCCGCTGGAGCAGCCGGCCGGCGACGCCGAGGATCGCCTGCCGGAGTTCCGTCGCCGCCATGTGCGCGGCGCTGCCGGTCATCACCGTCACGCGCGAGGCGAAGGCGCCCATGCCGTCGCGGATGCGGTCGGTCTGGCCATGGACGACGCGGATCGACTCGACCGCGACGCCGAGCACGTCGGCGACGATCTGGGCGATCACCGTCTCGACCCCCTGGCCGATCGAGGCGGCACCGGTGACGACCTCGAGCCGGCCGTCGGGCTCGAGCGTGACGCGGGCGCCCTCGAAAGGACCGAGGCCGCTCTTCTCGACGAAGAAGCCGAAGCCGAAGCCGACCAGCTCGCCCGCGGCGCGGCGGCGGGCGAGGTCCTCGCGCAGCGCCTCGTGGCCCGCGAAATCGAGTGTCCTGTCGAGGAGCCCGGCATAGTCGCCCGAATCGAGGCTGACGTCGGTGCTGAGCGCGTCGAGTGCCCGCGCGTAGGGCATCCGTTCCTTCGGGATCAGGTTGACCCGGCGGACCGCGACCGGATCCTGCCCGAGCACGCGGGCGATCTCGTCGATGAGCCGCTCGCGGACGAACGTCCCCTCGTAGCGGCCGGGCGCGCGATAGGTGCCGCACGGCGTCTTGTTGGTGAGGCGGATGTGCCCGGCAACCCGGTAGGCCGGGATCACGTAGGGCCCGGGCAGCATCGCCGCCGTGAGGTCGGGCACGGTCGCGGCATGGGTGCGGACATAGGCGCCCTGATCGGCGAAGAACTCGTCCTCCAGACCGAGGATGAAGCCGCGTTCGTCGACGGCGGCGCGGATGCGATGCACCTGGTCGCGGGAATGATTGGCGGCGATGAGATGCTCGCGCCGGTCCTCGACCCACTTCACCGGCCGGCCGAGGCGGAGCGCGGCGAGCGCCACCAGCACATCCTCGGGATAGATCTCCCCCCGCACGCCGAAGCCGCCGCCGACATGGCCCTCGTGGAGGTGGAGCTTCTCGAGCGGGAGATCGAGGAGCGCGGCAAGGCCTTTGCGGTTGATGTGCGGGATCTTGGCGGCACCGTGCAGTTCGAGGATGCCGGTCTCCGGCGCGATCCGGGCGATGGCGCCGCGGGTCTCCAGCGGCACGCCGCTGTGGCGGCCGACGGTCAGCGTCGCCTCGACGATCCGGTGGGCGGCCGCGAAAGCCGCATCGACGTCGCCGTAGCCCTTGCGGATGACCGCGGCCTCGGTCGGCAGGCCGTCATCGAACTCCGCCGGCTCGGCGACCGGATCGAGATGCGGGTCGAGGTCGTCGATCTCGGGGAAGACAAGGCCGGCGGCGTCCTCGGCGAGGTAGGCGTCCTCGGCGAAGACCACCGCGATCGGCTCGCCGACATAGCGCACCTTGCGGCTCGCGAGGATGGTCTGGCGATAGGGCTTCAGTCCCGGCACCCGCACCTGGCGGAAGTCGATCGGCGGGACGGCGGCCACGTCTGCGAAGGTCCACACGGCGGCGACGCCGGGCAGCGCCAGCGCCTCCTCCGCATCGATGCCGAGAAGCCGGCCATGCGCGACCGGCGAGCGTACGACCCGCATGTGCATCTGGCCGGGGAAGTTGACGTCGGCGGCGAAGCGGCCCCGGCCGGTCAGAAGCGGGCCATCCTCGAGGCGCCGGACGGACCGGCCGATGACCCCGCCCATCACCGCATCTTTTCGGCCGCTGCCGCAACAGCCTTGAGAATGTTCTGGTAGCCGGTGCAGCAGCAGAGGTTGGATGACAGCATCTCGCGCTGCCTCTCCTCGTCCATGTCGGGCTCGCGCTCGAGCGCCCCGACGGCGAGCATCAGGAAGCCCGGCGTGCAGAACCCGCACTGGAGGGCGTGGTGCTCGGAGAACGCCTCCTGCATGGGATGGAGGACGCCGTCGGTGGCGAGGCCCTCGACGGTGCGGATCTCGCGGCCCTCGGCCTGCACCGCGAACATCAGGCAGGCCCGCACCGGATCGCCGTCGACCAGCACCGTGCAGGCGCCGCAGACGCCGTGCTCGCAGCCGAGGTGGGTCCCGGTCAGCCGGCAATCGTCGCGGAGCGCATCGGCGAGCGTCCGCCGCGGCTCGACGCTGATGTCATGGGCGGTGCCGTTGACCTTGAGCGTGATCGCGCGCCGCGTCATGCCGCCTTCCTTTCCGCCGCCCGAATCGCGGCCCTGATGCGGGATGGCGTCGCCGGCACCTCGTTGATCTCGACGCCATAGGGCCGGAGTGCATCGCAGATCGCGTTGACGACCGCCGCCGGGGCGCCGATCGTCCCGCCCTCGCCGAGGCCCTTCGCCTTGGTGATCGACGCCGTGCTCAGCGTCTCGAGGTGGTGGATCTCGATGGGCGGGATCTCGCTCGCGGTCGGTGGCAGGAAGTCGGCCAGCGAGCCGGTGAGGATGTTGCCCGAATGGTCGTAGACGACCTCCTCGAGGAGGGCGTTGCCGATGCCCTGGGCGATGCCGCCGTGGACCTGGCCCTCGGCGATCATCGGGTTGATGATGAGGCCGGCGTCCTCGACCGCGAGGAAGCGGAGGATGCGGACGCCGCCCGTCTCGATGTCGACCTCCACCGTCGCCGCGTGGCAGGCATTGGAATAGGTGCCCGGCGGATCGTAGGTGGCGAAGGCCATCAGGCCCGAGTCCTCGTCGTTGCCGAACTGGTGGCTCTTGTGGAAGACGGCGCGCGCGAGTTCAGGGATGGCGACGTGGCCGCCGCCCGGGGCGGTGGCGCGGCCGTCACCGAGGACGATCCCGTCGCCATCGGTCTGGAGCAGGATCCCTGCCGCCGCCTTGAGCTTCACGGCGAGCTTGTCGGCGGCGAGCTTGCAGGCCCCGCCCGAGATCACCATCGAGCGGCTGGCGAAGGTGCCCCAGCCATAGGGCGTCGCATCGGTGTCCCCGTGGATGACGCGGATCGCGTCGGGCGTCAGGCCGAGGATGTCGGCGACCAGCTGGCGGAGGGCCTGCTGGAGGCCCTGGCCGTGCGGCGAAGCGCCGATCCTGAGCTCGACATGGCCCGAGGGGTCCATGGCGATCTCGACCCGCTCGTAGCCGGGGGTGATGTCCATGCCGCGCGCCGCGAACGCCGGCGTGCCGTAGCCGGAGCGTTCGTTGAAGACTGAGAACCCGACGCCGATGTATCGCCCTACGGACCAGGCGGCACGCTGACGTTCGCGGAACGCGGCAAGGCCGACGGTCTCTTCTGCAAGATCGAGAGACCGCCGGTAGGAACCTTCGTCATAGGTGATGCCGGTCGCGGTCTTGTACGGAAACTCCGCGACCAGGTTGCGGCGCCGGATCTCGACCGGATCGATCCCCAGTCGGGTGGCGGCGATGTCCATCAGCCGCTCCATCGACAGGGTGATCGCCGGACGCGAGACGCCCCGGTAAGGCGCCATCGGGCAGGTATTGGTGGCGATGCCGCGGGCGCGGACCTTGTACTGACGGAAATCGTAGGGGCCTGGGAACTCGGCCATCGCCATGAGCGGTTCGACACCGCACGTCACCGGATAGCAGGAATAGGCACCGACATTGCAGCGGATATCGGCCTCGACCGCGAGCAGCCGGCCATCGGCCGCGAAGGCCCCGCGGACGTGATGGCGCTGGTCGCGGCTGTGGAAGGATGCGGTGAGGTTCTCGAGCCGATCCTCGACCCAGGCGACCGGTCGGCCGAAGCGCTGCGCCGCCCAGACCAGGAAGACATATTCCGGGATCAGCGCCATCTTCTGCCCGAAGCCGCCGCCGACATCGGGCGCGACGACGCGAAGGTCGCTCTCGGGCATCCCGAGGCAATCGGCGATGCCGGTGCGGAGCATGTGCGGCATCTGGGTCGAGCACGTCAGCGTAGCGCGGCCGCTGCGGCGATCGAAGACGGCATGGCCGGCCCGCGCTTCCATCGGCATCGCACTCTGGCGGCGCGAGCAGGTCTCGAACTCCACGACCGCCGCGGCGGCGGCGAACGCCTCGGCGAAGCCCGCGGTTTCGATGCGGCCCTCCACCAGCACGTTGCCGGCGGCCGCCGGGTGGGCCTGGGGCGCGTCGCTCGCGAGCGCCGCGTCGAGGTCGACGACCGCGTCCTCCGGCTCGATGTCGACGAAGACCTCGTCGGCGATGTCCTCGGCCGCAGCGCGGGTGGCCGCGATCACCGCCGCGACCGGCTCACCGGCGAAGGCGACCCTGTCCGCGGCGAGGATCGGCTGGGTCACGGCGACATAGTCGGGGCGGTGAAGGATCGGCCGGATGCCCGTGACACCGGCGAGGTCGCCGGCGGTGAGGAGCCGCGCGCCGGGCGGGGCCTCGATGCCGACGATGCGGCCACGGGCGACGGGTCTGCGCACGAAGGCCACCGCATCGGCATCGGCGGCGAGGTCGCCGGTGAACCAGCCGTCGCCCGCTAGCAGCGCGCGGTCCTCGCTCCGCGGCAGCGGACGGCCGACCCAGCTCATGGCGCGACCGCCCGTTCGAGCGCCCGTCGGGTCATGACGGCGATCAGTTCCGACTTGTATTCGGCGGTGGCGTGGATGTCGCCGAACGGCTCGAAGGCGGCACGGGCCGCCTCGGCAGCCGCCCTGAAGACGGCGTCGCCCGGCGTCGCCCCGACGAGCAGGGCCTCGGCGCCCTCGGCGCGCACGGGCTTGTCGACCACGCCGCCGAGCGCCAGCCGCGCCTCGCCGATGATGCCGTTCTCGGTGCGGACCGCGGCAAGGGCGGAGACCATGGCGAAGTCGCCGGCCCGGCGGCTGAACTCGATGAAGCTGCAGCGCCACTCGGCGCCGAGCCGCGGGAGGCGAATCTCCGTCACCATCTCGCCATCGCGGATATCGGTCGTGAAGATCGACTTGAACCAGTCCCGGGCGGATATCCGCCGCTCCGCCTGGGTGCTCCGCACCACGATCTCCGCGTCGAGGGCGAGGGCCAGCGTGCACCATTCGGCCGAAGGATCGGCATGCGCCACCGAGCCGCCGAACGTGCCGCGCCGGCGGATCGGCAGGTGCGCGATGTGGCGGGCGACGGCGGGCAGGAGAGAGCCGAGCGGCCCGGACGCCACCGGCTGCTCGAAGACCGCGTGCCGGGTCAGCGCGCCGATCGAAAGGGTTTCGCCCTCCTCGCGCACCCCGGCGATGCCTGCGATGCCGTTGATGTCGACGAGGACGGCCGGCCGTGCGAGGCGGAAGTTCATCGCCGGCACCAGGCTCTGCCCGCCGGCCAGCACCCGCGCCTCGCCGCCATGCTCGCCGAGGAGGGCCACGGCCTCGTCGACCGAGCGCGGAGCGAAGTATTCGAAGGACGCCGGCTTCATGGGAAGAGGCTACCCCGATATTGAACGTATTTCAAACGAATTCAGTATCAATGAAGCCGGTCAGGAGCGTCGCAGGTTGACCCACAGGGCGCGCGCCTTGCGCGGTCCCTGGTTGGTGATGCGGTGATTGCGGGCGGAATCATAGGATATGAGATCGCCAGGCCTGAGGGCATGGACGGTGCCATCGAGTTCGACCGTCAGTTGCCCCTCGAGGACCACGCCGTATTCGAAGCCCTCGTGGTGGATCGGGGTCGGCGCGCTGCCGGTGTCCGGCGCGTACTGGTTGATCGCGATCTCGACGCCGTTCGCGCGATCGTCGCGGAGAATGCGGCGATCGACCCCGGGCTGCGTCTGCACGACGGGCTGGTCCTCCGCCCGCGACACCGGACTCTGCCGCACGAGGCTGACGGGCGCGAGCAGATCGGCCATGTGGACGTCGAGCGCCGAGCAGATGGCGATGAGCGTGCCGATCGACGGGCTCGCCTTGCCGCGCTCGACGAGGCTGAGCATCGACATCGACAGGCCGGTCCTTTCGGCCAGCGCGCGAAGTGGCATGACCTTCAATGTGCGGATGTCGCGGATGCGGGTGCCGATCAGCGCGATCGCATCCTCGGTGCTGTCGCCCAGCGACGTCTTCGCGGCGGTTGGCCTGGCCAAGTGCGGATTCTCCCGGGAGAAGTGCCGCGGCAGTCTAGTCTCTTCCGCCGCCGGGACAAGCCGGAGCCGAAAGCCGTTGATTGAGCACTATCAAAATGATTTCATCGCACTCATCGAGAGGAGACCGATCATGAAGGCCTATGTCTACGGCGAGAAGCGCGATCTCCCCGGCGGGTTCGAGGCGTTCCGCGACCGCGCCCATACGGCGATCGTGTCGATCGACATGCATGAGGGCCACCTCGCCGACACCCCCGACTGCCCCTGCCCGGCGCCGCGGGCGCGCGAGATCGTCGCCCCGATCGACGCCTTCCACGACAAGGCGCGGGCGCTCGGCGTGCCGATCATCCACGTCAAGACAGTGCTCCGGAAGGGCGGCGTCGACGACGTGAAGGGCATCCCTTCGGCGTGGCGTCTGACCTTCCCGCTCCATGTCGGCGAGATTCCGAACGCGGACCAGCATGCCATCGAGGGCTCGCGCTGGACCGAGCTCGTCACCCGCGTCGAGGACGGCGACATCGTCGTCGACGGCAAGCGCCGGCTGTCGGTGTTCTACCCGACCGACCTCGACTTCCTCCTCCGCAACATGGGGATCAAGACGGTGGTGCTCGACGGCGGCTTCACCGATTGCTGCGTGCTCAACGCCGCCTTCGACGCCTCGAACCGCAACTACCGCGTCGTGGTGCTCCGCGACCTGACCCGGGGGACCAATGACGAGATGGAGGACGCAGGCCTGAAGATCGTCTCGCTGCACCTTGGCCTGGTCATGGATTCCGCCGACATTCTCGCCGAATGGCAGGACGCGCCGGTGGCCGCCGCGGCGGAGTAGGATCGCGCTGCGACGGGGCGGTCAGAGCCCCTTGATCAGCGCGATCACCGCCTTGAACTCCGGACAGTCGCAGCTTCCCATCCACTCGAAGGCGACCATCTCGGCGGTGACGATCTCGGCGCCGTGCTCGGCCATGCGGCGGAGGGCCGCTTCCTTGTCGGCCGGGTAGCGCGAGCCGACCGCGTCGGCGACCGCGGCGACGCCGAAGCCCCGCGCCCGGAGGCCGAGCACCGTCTGGAGCACGCAGACATGGGCCTCGGCGCCGGCCACGACCATGGTCATCCGGTTGGGCGGCAGGCGCTCGAAGAAGCCCGGCTCGCTGGCCGCGCTGAAGTGGCGCTTGACGAAGAGCTGCTCGACGAAGGGCTTGAGCGGCGGCACGGTCGCCCCGAGGCCCGACGGGTTCTGCTCGGTGAACAGCGCCGGCACGCCGAGCGTCTCGGCGACCTGGGCGAGGAAGACGGCCTTTCCCACGACGGCGTCGCCGCCCGAGATCGCCGGCATCAGGCGGGCCTGCAGGTCGACGACGATCAGCGCGCAGTCGTCGCGGAGGAGAGTGCGGAGTTCGGTGGGCATGGGGTCGTGCCT
>JAEZEN010000534.1 GCA_023433185.1 Pseudomonadota bacterium
GTGCGCAACCGCCGCGACGGCAGCGTCGAGGCCCTCGTGGCGGGCGACCCCGACGCCGTCGATGCCTTCGTCGCGGCGTGCGGGACCGGCCCGCGGGGTGCCGCGGTCACCGATGTGGCCGCGTTCCCCGCGGACGACGAGCCCGCCCCTGTGGGGTTCAGGGTCCTTCCGACGGCGTGACGGTCGGCCCGAACAACGCCTCGAACTCCTCGCGGAGGACGGCATCGACCTCGGCCATGCCCGCGTCCACGCCGAGCCGCCGGAGGCTCGTGACGCCGGCGCCGCGGACACCGCAGGGCACGATGCCGGTGAAGTGGTCCAGGTCGGGATCGACGTTCAGCGAGATGCCGTGGAAGCTCACCCAGCGCCGGACGCGGATGCCGATCGCCGCCACCTTGTCGTAGCCGAGAGGCGTCTCGACCCAGACGCCGACCAGGCCCTCGCGGCGCTCGCCCGCGATGCCGAAGCGGCCGATGGTGCGGATGATCCAGTCCTCGAGGCTCGCGACGTATTTCCGGAGGTCCGGGCCGCGCCGCCCGAGGTCGAGCATCACATAGGCGATGCGCTGGCCGGGCCCGTGATAGGTGTACTGGCCGCCACGGCCGGTCGGGTAGACCGGGAAACGGTCGGGCGCCAGCAGGTCGCCGGGGACGGCGCTGGTGCCGGCGGTATAGAGCGGCGGATGTTCCAGCAGCCACACCTGCTCCGGAGCCGACCCGGCGGCGATGGCGGCGACGCGCGCCTCCATGGCCGCCACCGTCTCGGGATAGGGCTCGCGACCCGGGGAAATGCGCCATTCGGCCGGGGGCAGGGGGGGCGTGGTCTCGGCTCGGGTCATGGGTACGCGGACACGGCGGGTTGCTGGGGCGGCCTCCCTATGTAGGCGCTTGCCGGGGGGCGCGCCACGATGCCGGGCGGGCCGCGGGCGGCGAGTGGCCGGACGCAAGGCGCATGGCCCCCCGCATCTGCCGCTCGCGCGTTGCCCGGCCCGGGGTATCCCGCCGGACGGTCAGTCCCGGCCGGTCTCCGACTCCGAGCGCAGTCTCTGCGCGTAGACGTTGATGACCAGCGCCGCGAGCAGGATCAGGCCGCGGATCAGCACCTTGAGGAACGGGTCGATGTTGATGTGGTCGAGGCCGTTGTTCAGGACGCCGAGGACGAGCAGCCCGACGATGGTGTTCGGGATGCCGCCGCGACCGCCGAACAGGCTCGTGCCGCCGACCACCACCGCGGCGATGGCGTCGAGCAGGTAGGTCGTGAACTCGTTCTGCTGGGCACTGCCGAAATAGGCGACGCCGACCATGCCGCCGACGCCGGAGCAGAACGCGCCGATGACCAGCACGGCGCCGATGATGAACTTGACGTTGACCCCCGAGTACTCCGCCGCCTCGCGGTTGCCGCCGACCATGTACACGTAGCGGCCGAAGCGGGTGTAGGACAGCACGAGGTGGGCGACGAGCAGGAAGAGGCCGGCGACGATGACGATCCACGGGATGCCGTAGATCGAGCCGGCGCCGAGCGTCTGGATGAGGGACGGCACCGCATAGGCGATCTGGCCGCGGACGAACAACGCCGACATGCCGTCGGCGATCTGCATGATGGCCAGCGTCATGATGAAGGAGGGGATTCCGATCATCGTCACGCCGAACGCCGTCACCAGTCCGATGGTGATGCAGACGGCGAGCGCGATCAGGATGGCGAAGGCGCCGGGGAGCGGCAGGTTGGCGATGTTGACGTAGCTTTCCTGCAGCGTGAAGAACGCGACGACGATGCCGGTGACGTTGGCGACGGCGGCGACCGAAAGGTCGATCTCGGCGCAGAGGATGACGAAGGTCAGGCCCACCGCGATGATCGCGGTGATCGAGATCTGGTTGAGGATGTTCCAGAAGTTGGCCGTGGTCAGGAACGAGGCGCTCGAGAAGCTGAAGAAGATCACCAGCGCGATCAGCGTCACGAACGGCGCGATGTTGCGCATCTGGCTGCGCACCCATTTCCCCGTGCCGCCGCGCCGCACGCCCGTCGTCCCCGTATCCGCCATTTCCTTCCCCCTCAGGCCGCTTCGAGCAGCCGGTCCTTGCTGACGGTGTCGCCGGCGAACTCGCGGACGATCTCCCCGCGCTTCATCACCAGGATGCGGTCGGCGAGCGAGAGCACCGTCTCCGGCTCAGTCGACACGACCACGACACCGATCCCCTGATCGCGCAGCCCGCGCACGATCCGCACCACGTCCTCCTTGGCGCCGACGTCCATGCCGCGGGTCGGCTCGCTGAGGATCAGCACCTTGGGTGCGTGCGTCAGCCACTTGGCGAGCGCGACCTTCTGCTGGTTGCCGCCCGAGAGGTTGCCGAGGAGCTGGTTCGGGCCCGGCGTGCGGATGCGGAGGTTCCTGATGTGGCCTTCGGCGATCCTGCGCTCCGCCGACGGCTTGAGCAGCCACTGCGATATCCGCTTGAGGATGCTGATCGACATGTTCTTGTAGAGCGGCTCGTGGTGGAAGAGCATCGCGCGCCGGCTCTCCGGCACGTAGGCGATGCCTTCCTCGCGGGCGATCGAGGTGCGGGTGAGCCTGAGCCGCCTGCCGTCGAGGGTGATCGTGCCGTCCGCCCGGATCTTGCCGAAGAGGGCGCGGGCGAGTTCCAGCTGGCCGCAGCCCATGAAGCCGTAGATGCCCAGCACCTCGCCGGAGCGCACCTTGAGCGAGACGTTGCGGAAGGCGCGATCGAAGGAAAGCCGGTCCGCCTCCAGGACCACCGGTGCGTCGAAGCGGGTGTCGAGCTTGATGTCGCCGGTGTAGCTCTCCTCGAGCTCGCGGTGGCCGGCGCCGATCATGTTCTCGATGACGCCGCGCTTGTCGATCTCCGTGACCTTCGCCGTCAGCACCTTCTGGCCGTTCCGGAAGATCGTCACCTTGTCGGAGATGCTGAGGATGTCGTCGAGGAAGTGTGAGATGAAGACGATCGACTTGCCGTCCGCCTTGAGCTGCCGGAGCATGCCGAAGAGGCGCTCGACCTCCGGCGGGGACAGGGCCGAGGTCGGCTCGTCGAGGATGATGATGCGGGCGCCCGAGGACAGGACGCGCGCGATCTCGATCAGCTGCTGAAGGCCGATCGGCAGGTCGCCGATCCGCATCCGCGGGTCGACGTCGATGCCGAGCCGGGACAGGTGCTCCCGCGATTCGCGCACCATGCGGCCCCAGTCGACGGTACCGACGGCGGTGATCGGCTGGGTGCCGAGGAAGACGTTCTCCGCGACCGTCAGGTCGGGGACAATGGACAACTCCTGGTGCACCATGCCGATGCCGGCATCGAGCGCGTCGCGGGCGGAGCGGAAATGCACCTCGCGCCCGTCGATCTTCATGGTGCCTTCGTAGCCGTGGTGCACGCCGGCGATGATCTTCATCGTCGTCGACTTGCCCGCGCCGTTCTCCCCGACGAGACC